>CAYTVR010000062.1:0-30886 GCA_964441245.1 uncultured Saprospiraceae bacterium
AAAGCGTCGAATGGTTTTAAAACCAGGAACGTGAAAGACTTCATAGCCTTCCATATCTTTATACATCTTTGCGATATGCTTGACCGACTCCTCTGTCGTATCCAGACGAACCAAAGTATTTCTACCCAATTCACTATACAATTGAAAACCGTAAATATCCACATTTCTAGTACTCATGGGCTGTAAATATACAGGTGGACGATAGGGGCCTTCTGTATCAATGATTTTCATGGTTGCAGAATTAATAGCGGTATTCCCAATAAAGCCTCTCAAACCAACCATCGCTCCATTTTCCACTCTCATTTTGACGATATCTTTATAAAAAGCAGTATCCAAACGGAAATCATTTTCAGCCCTCAAATAATATATCATCGGTGATCTCCCTACGACCGGATAAATCAAAAGCGCCATCAAATCCAATTCCATTTCTTCTTTTCCCTTATCGAAACGAACGGATTCATTTATATTTTCTAAAACGTCTTCTAAGCTAAAGCTGACTAATCGTTCCTGATGTAATGGTTCTTCTTCTTCCATCACAGGCAGTTCCAAATTTCCCCAATGAGCCGTATAGACATATTCATCTTCAGCAGTCGTCAACGGTTTTTTTATTTTATTGACCACATCAATAGCCCTTCTTTTTTCTCCTTTCGACCAATTTGAAATGACATCAAAATAAAACAAAGCTCCCAATGATAACAAGAGTATCACTAAGACCAACAGAAGTAATTTAATATTAATTTTAATTGATGGCATTTGGTATATCTAATGGATTGCTCTTTAAGATATTCATTATTTAACTGGTATTCAACCAATATCTTGAGAATTCATTAAAAATACTAATTCATGGAATGCGTTTGGAAATCGTTAACATTCTTAGTTGTTCTAAGCATTAGATAACAAGAATGGTCATCAAGGAATTTTATACCAACATATACAGAAACAGTTTTTACAAAAAAATGATACGTCAAGTATTTAATTTTAGTCTTTATATGTGTTAAAATTTGCTATTTTTTACAAAATATTTGATTTTTTCATAATAAGTTTTGTCACACAACAACAAATTGTTATATTTATTAAAAATATCTTACTGTGAAAACATTATCTTTCTGTTTTTTTATGCTTCTTTTTTTGAGCAATACTTCTTTTGCACAAGATACTTGGAATGTACAGATTCCTTATGAAAGTGCAGACCATCTTAGTGTGGTATCTAAAATGATCCCATCAAATGATGGTGGTTTTTTGGTATTGGTCAATAAATTTATTCAAGAAGATTTTGTTAAAGCTAAACATAGTATATTTAATTACAATGCTGATGGACAACTTCAATGGGAAAAAGATTATAACTTAGGCGAATATTCACCTACTATTGGTGGTTGGGCAGGACCGATACCCAAAGATATGATACAATTAGACAATGATAATATTATTGGTATTGGTGAAATCAGAACTGGAGATACTTCTTTTTGCTATACTTTTATTACAGATCATTTAGGGGATAGCCTTTCTTTTTTATCATCCCCTTGTTATACTAAATTAGTTTTTAAAAATGCTAACCTTTATGCCTTACATAAAGATTCTATTAACTTAAAGTTACTCCTATCATTAGATCATTTTGGAAATATTATTGATGAGACAATTTTAGGTGACTTCCCTATAACAGATATGCTTATCAATAATGATCAGGAGTTATTTCTTTCTCAATCATTATTACCTGAAAAATATAGAAAATTTGATATTTCATCTGGTAATTTTTTAGTTGAAAAAACAAGCTCATTTGAAGCAAAATTTCTAACTATTAATGAAGAAAATAGTATCACAGGATATGATGAAGATTTAGTGAAAATGAATTCTAATCTCGAGGAATTATGGGTCATTCTATTTGAAGAAATATTTCCAAATTCCTCCACCTCTAATTTGGAAGGTACAGGTATTATTCATACCTCTGATCTAGGCTATTTGTTAATTGGTGATTATCTTAACGAAGACTTTGGTTTTGTCTATATCCATAAATTTGATCAGAATGGCACCAAAGAATGGGGAGGAATCTATGATGGATTTTATCTTCCAATTGAGCATATTCAAGATGTGGTGGAGGTTGAGGATGGTTATGTATTTATTGGCACCAACCCCAAAACTGAAAGAATATGGTTGATTAAATTAAACAAAGAAGGACTTTTTACTACTTCTGTTGAAGATAAAAATCCATTAATTAATTCTTTTCAATTATATCCTAATCCTACTAAAAATAACATTCAATTAACGAGCCAGCAAGCTTTTAGTGGATTCATTCAAATCACTGATCTATTAGGAAGAAAAGTATTCTTTCAAGAGCTTTCGCAAATGACGAATTTCAATAAAAACATTTCGCACTATTTCAATGCACCTTACTTTTTGCAAGTGTTCAATGAAGAAGGAATATTAATACAAAATTTTCCTTTTACCAAATATTAGATACCATTCTTGAGAAAACCAGATAAGATTTTTTAACCTCTCAATATATGTTCTTATGAAACCTAAAAAATTCACTAAACCAGCAATTCTGGTAATGGCTTTTCTATGCTATTACTCATATACATTTTCTCAAATTCCGGATTATTTTGAATGTGCCTACGAAGATACAGGTACCAGTAGTCAGAGTGGAAATTCTTCAAACAGCAATTGTTCGAGTGCTAATGGCCGAATACATACGCCTGACGGAACACTACGATGTCTTATCGTTTTTGCTGGATTTGAAGGATTTGAAAATTCGCCTCCATTAAGTCGTTGGAATGATGATATTTCAACAAACTTCACATTACCAGAATATGTTAATGTCACCCCTAACGGACAGGTCACATCTACTGAATTCCTATTCAATTCTGAATCAGATTTTGATGCTTTTCCTACTTCTACTAGCACTTCCAATATTCTTAATATCATGTCCCAACCCAATCGAAACTTTAAATTTATTGGAGATGTCTTTACTGATGCAAATGATGATCCAACATTGGTTACTATTGATCCTACTGGCTGTTCGTCTTGGCCTTGTGTGCATCGACGTGTAGCAGAGCAAATGATGAATATAAGACAAGCTACAGGGCCAAACGATCCATATTGGTCCTAATTTGACCAAAGAGAAAATTCTCCAAATTACTCATCCAACAATGTTGACTCTAATCCAGATGGTATTATTGATTTCGTTATTTATATGTATCGATATAACAATAACTGGTCAAATCAACCAGTAACAGGAATGCCAGCTTGGACCGGATCAGGAGGTGGGGCTTTTAGTCCTAGTTTATTTACATCCCTACCAAATGTTGATTTTCAATTAAATCAAGGCTTTTATCAAGCTCTAGGTGGAGGGCAAAAAACTGGATTGTTTCTACATGAGTTTGCGCATGCAATGTATAATGCTCCTCATATGTGTGGGGTGAACAGCGTAGCAGGTCCTTATTACCATTTTGGATCTTGTGGCTTGGGATTAACTGCCCCAATTAACATTTTTGCAGAATCTATGGCAAGTTGGGAGCGTTGGTATTGCGGTTTTATTACACCTGAAGAGGTTACAGAGGATGGTGTTTTCACAATTGGAGATCATTTTAGCACAGGTGATGCCTTAAGAATAGAACTTCCTTTTCCAGATATCGGAGATAAACAATATTTATGGATTGAAAATCATAATGGACACTTTTTAGACCAACAAGAACATGCAGGTAAGAATGTTGGTGGTCCGTCAGGGAACATTATAACAGACTCTGATGATGGTATTTATATGTATGTCGAAGATATTGTAGATGATTGTAATGAAACTGGTATCTTCAGTAAGGGAGCTAATGGCATTTATCTCATTAATCCAGATGGTAATTGGGATTATAAGGAGGATTTGTCTGTATCAGCAACTGAAAACAATTGGAATGCAGTCATGTTTCCTTTTAAAAAGCAAAAGAAAAATCCAATCAGTGGTACAAATCCATGGCTTCGTTACAAATATGATTATGATGGAAATGGCATCGGAGTTAACAACACAAATCCCAATAATCCAGGTGATGGAAATGAAGGTGGCATTATGTATAGAGAAGAAATAGCTGGAAATAATCAAGTGCACTCTTATCGAGCATTTGGAGTAAATGGAGGTGTTGCCAGTACAGCCTTTGGAGCAGGTGACGAATTGAGCATGGGCACCAATCCTACTATTATCAATTACCCCAAATTTAGTGGTGGAAAGGTAGATCCGTTTTGGTTAAACGGTTTACAAGTAAAAATAAATTCAGCTGGTGCAGCTGCTGAAGTGGAAGTCAACTTTAAAGAAGTCAATATTAAAAACGATATCCGTTGGACAGGAGATATCATTCTTCCAGATATTACCAAAGATAACAAGTCTGATTTGATCCTAGCAAAAAAGAAAATCATCGAATTAGATTTAAGTCATACACCGAACAGAACATCACCGGTAGATTATGGTGGGACTATTGGAAACGTCTTTGCCGATCCTACTACTTTAACCATAAAAGGATGGAGCCAGATTATTTATGGACGAAGAGAGTGTTATCGTTGTAAAAAATCATTCTACTTTAATCATCGAAGAAGGTGCGGAAGTGCTTTTACAAAATAAAGCCTGTATTGTTGTAGAAGAAACCGGAACTCTTTGGCTCAAAGGAAATGATATTTTCTTAAATGGACAGCATGCTGTCATTATTTTAAAAGGTAATTTAAAAACAGAGGAAGAAGTAGATTTCACTTTTAGTGGAGCTGGTTTTTTACAAGTACATGATACACATACCTTAGATATGGGAGAAGGAAGTAACTTTGTATTGCAAAGACCTCCGACCTCCAATCCTGAACGTTTTATTCACCTCCGTTCCAATGCAGTTTTAAATATTGAAGATCGAGATTTAATTTTAGAAAATGGGAAAGTCATTTATAAAGACAATACACAATTGATTGCTAAAAATGGAAGGGTATTATTGGATAATGTAATTTTAGAAGGAGAAACAGTCACAGAAACTTTATTAAATGGAATAGGACTAAAAGGCGAATCAAATGCTACTTTCAATGTAAGTAATAGCAGGATTCGAGATTTAGGTGTCGGTATTGAATATAGTGGTCAAAGCACTGCTTTTATTACTAACAATAGGATACGAAGATGCTCAACTGGTGTATTTATTCATGACGCCAATAAAACACATCTAACCGATTGTACCTTCTCTGAAAATTATATGGATGCGGTCAAACTAGTATCCTCCAATTATGTCAATAGCCGTAATAACAATTTAACAGGAACGTCAAATGCTGATGGTTTCGATTTATCTGAAGCTGGATTTACCTATATCAACAATTGTAGAGTTAGTGGATTCAAAAGAGGTATATTTGCTCATCATTCAAATGTTTTATTAGGCGATGGCTCAGAAATATTTAATAATAATATTGGTGTTTTATATTATGAAAATCAAACTGCCGAATATTTATTAGCTGTAGGGAAATGCCAATGTGCTCACATCTATAAAAACACTATTGGAGTACAAGGTAACAATATCGTTTTAGAAATAGATGCTGAAGAAAATCAAGCAGCATGTAACAGTCCTAATTCATTTCCTAATTCATTTCATGATAATCAAGTAGTATTTGATATTTGTTATACTGATCCTAATTTCCCAATAAATACCCCCATTTTGATGAAAAGAAATAATTGGGGAGGTGTTCCTTTATCTAGTCTCAATTATTCTATTACTAAATCCAATTGTAATGCTCCAATGCAAGTAAACTTTAATAATTGGTCAGTGGATCAACCAGCCCCTCCTAATTGCGTTCCTACAGGTCAACCTTACGATCCTAGTGATCCATTTGATCTTGTTCCCGTCTTATGTAATGTATCAATCGCGGGAAACGCGCATCACATTCATACAGAATCAAAGATCGGATTTCAACACTTTAGAACAGAAGATTTTAAATTTGCTCGACAAAAGTTTAAACCTATTTCAAGTCTAAATCCTTTTTATTATAATTCAGTAAAGTGTGTCCACAAAATAGCAGTCGCTAAATGTATGGTTAAATGTCTTGATAAAATTCTTGAAAAACAAGCAAAATTACATAGCGAAGATTTTCCTTCGGATTATCAATCTGATCAAGAAGTCAAAGGTAAATCAGTGACGAAATCTATCTCAATTAATCCAAACCCAGTCAAAGATATTTTAAACATAAAAACAAATTCTGAAGATAAATATACCATCAGATGTTATAATCTTTTAGGTAATCTCATTTTTAGCAAGTCATTAAATGGAACAGCAAGGATAAATGTCCAAAACTGGGAGAATGGATTGTACATCATGGATGTATTGGACGAACAAGGAAATCGTATATTGACAGAAAGAATAGTGGTTCAATAATAGTGCTTTTAAGATATAAACTTTTAGGGCATTGAGTCTACCAAAATATAGCATAAAGTATATTTAAACACTAAGGTCGGTGTCGAGTAATTCGATACCGACTATATCTTTTTTCAAATTCCCAGATCAAACACTCAAAATAACCCATTCACACATACTCCCAAGCTATAAAAATCCGTTCCTAATCAGGCACAATTAATGTTTTACACCAAGTATTAAAGTTTTATAAAATATTTTGTACTTTTCTGCACCAAAAATTGACCATTTTTCTAAAAATTCAATTCCCCACATAAAAAGCCCCATTTATTGACTTTTTTGGCAAACGCTTTGCAAAATAGATATATGCGAAAATTAACTTTTACATTCCTTTTATTAGCCCTTCTTTCTCCCCTTTTCGGGCAAAATATCGTCCCTAATTCTAGTTTTGAGCAATACGAGTCTTTACCTCGGTTTATGTCTAACTCAGGAAGAGATTTTGAGCGATCTATCAAAAAATGGACGGTTCCAAATGAAGCTTCGACAGACTTAATCAGTCCAAGGTTTGATAGTAAGAATCTACATACGGTTCCTCCTAAAACCGGAAAAAACATGATTGGAATCGTTGTCAATGGGGATTACTGGGCGGAGTATGGTAAAGTAAAATTGAAGAAACCAATAGAACCTGGCCAAGAATATTATATCGAATATTGGATGTCTATGCCCACCTATTATTCTAAAAAAAAGCCAGTCCCTACTTTTCTAAATAACCATTTTGGCGTTTACTTTGGAGGTGATATTTATCAAGCAGATAAAAGAATTTTGGTTCAAACACCTCAGGTGAGAGCCAATAGTGAGGATTTGATCCAGCCAACTAAATGGGTAAAAATCGTTGGTAACTTCAAAGCTACTGAAGCTGCTGAATATCTATACATCGGTCAGTTCATGAGTCCAGAAGGTAATTCGGAAATGGCCAAAGGATATTTTTTCATTGACGATGTTTTCGTTGAACCTTTCACCTCTGGGGCAACCAATTATGAACCAAGTCGCTATTATCAGATCAAAGGAAATGTGGCGACCGTAAAAATGGAGAACATCTACTTCGAAACAGATAAGTATGAGTTATTGATGAGCTCCTATGATGAATTGGATAAGTTGGTGGGACTTTTACAGAAAAATCCTTCTTTAACCATTCAGATTGAAGGACATACGGATGATAGTGGTTCTGAAAATCACAATTTAGAATTATCAAAAAATCGAGCGCAAACTGTTTATGAATACGTCGTCGGAAAAGGAATTGATTCGAATCGCCTGTCATCAATTGGCTATGGATTGTCCAAACCTGTTACCGATAATTCAACGGATGAAAATCGACAAAAAAATCGACGTGTTGAATTTGTAGTAGAAGGTGATCCTGAATTGGAATCTAGTAAAACCATCCTAGGACCTGAGTTTGTTTATCGCTTTGGTGATGAAATCCCTAATGACAAGCGAGCACGGCAGAGTTTTGTTGGAAAGCATGTTAAAGATTGGTCTTGTCTGAATAAAGCTACCGTCCAAGCCGATCCTATTGAAAAGAAACTCCTAAGCAAATGTAGTACTCAAGATGCCAAGCAATTTATTTTGGCGAAAGCCAAAAAAGAAAAAGCCATTTTCATTAATGAATATCCAGAACATGCACAAAACCGGGCTTTTTTATTCACCATGTTGCAAGACCTTTTTAATCAAGGATATCAATATTTATGCCTCGAAGCTTTTGATAGAAAAGACCTTGAACTGACAACTCGTAAGTATCCTGTTTTAAGTTCTGGCTATTATTTAAAAGAACCTATTTATGGTGACTTGGTTCGACAAGCCATGGCAATGGGTTTTGAATTGATCTCCTATGATTCCAATCCAAAACAGATTCATAAAGCCATGAATATTCTTAAACGAAAAGAACAATATGCTGATGAAGCGGTGCTGAAACAAACGGCTAAGGATTGGTCTCGTGCATTGAATATCACGCGAATTTACAAAAAAGATCCTGATGCTAAGATCATTGTTTTTACCAGCCGAGGTTCCGTTCGAGAAAAACAAATTGGACAATATAAACCCATGGCCAGTTGGTACTATGATTTTACACAAATCAATCCATTGACCATTGATCAAGCTCGAATGACTGAAAAGTGTCGTACAGAAGAAGAGCCTTTAATGCGGGTAAAAAACATTAGACAACCAAGTGTTTTCTTGAATAAGAATAAAGAAATTTTTATACAAAAAGAAAAAGACCTACTCACAGGTGCCAATGAAAAATATTATGACATCCAGGTTTTTCATCCACCTAGCTCTTACGAATTGCAAAGACCAACTTGGTTAAAGCTCAATGGAAATAGAAAAACATTTACCTTTAATCCTGATAAACATGGGATGTCATATCCTTGTTTGGTCATGGCTTACTTACCTGATGAAGATATGAATTTTGCCGTACCAATGGACGTCGTAGAAATTCCAAATGAACGAGAAGTAGCCGCATTGATGCTACCCGCCGGAAATTATACTTTTGTTTTACGGGACAAACAAAAAAATAAAACATTAGATGTCACGGTTGAGTAATTGGTAGCAGAGGTTTTAATATTTTGGTGACTGGACCTCCTCATGAAAGTGGACACTAAGAAAGTTGAATCATGCAGCAAATCATTTTAGAAAACCAAGAGCAATTAACCATTCGGGAGGCAGAGGCCAAAGATGCGAGTCGTATTATTACTTACGTCAAACAAGTAGGCGACGAAACCGACTTTCTTACTTTTAGTGGTGCAGATTTTCATAAAGAAATAGAAGAAGAAATCGCCATTATTGAAGCACATCAAAAAGCAGCTAATCAGATTTTTTTACTTGCAGAAATTCATGACGAAATAGTTAGTATTTTGAATGTCAGCGCTAGTCAAAGACCAAGATTAAAACACATTGGTGAATTTGGAGTTTCTGTAAAAAAAGCGCATTGGAATAAAAAAATCGGCTCTCACATTTTAAAGTACATGATTCATTGGGCCAAAACTAGTCAAGTCATTCGAAAAATAAATCTCAAAGTCTTGGCCAGTAATGAATCAGCCATTCATATCTATTCGAAACTTGGTTTTGAAATCGAAGGTGTACTTAGCAGAGATTTTTGTCTTAATGATCAATTTTCGGATTGCTATTGTATGGGATTAAAAATTGACTAAGCACCCAATGAATCTACCATCATATCTTCAAAGAATTGCTTACAAAGGATCGGTCCAAACTTCTTTAGCGACCTTACAAAGCTTACAAGCTGCACATCTTTTTCATATTCCTTTTGAGAATTTAGATATCCATTATAATCGTCGAATCAAATTAGAGATTCCAGCTATTTATGATAAAATAGTCTTACAAAAAAGAGGTGGTTTTTGTTATGAATTGAATGGTTTGTTTTATGAGTTATTGACTCGTTTAGGTTTTAAAGTTAAGAGAATTTCGGCACGTGTTTACAATGGTAAAGATTATGGACAAGAATATGACCACATGGCACTGTTAGTTGAAATTAACCACATGGAATATTTATCCGATGTCGGTTTTGGTGCCTTTACTTTAGCTCCTTTAAAGATGGATTTGGATCAAGTCCAAAATGATGATACTGGTGATTATGTAATTGAAAAATATAAGGATTCCTATTTTCAGGTTTGTAAAAAAGTTAAAAACGAAAGCATTCCAGAATACATTTTTCAAACAACACCAAGAGCCTTTTCTGAGTTCAAGGATATGTCTCATTTTCATCAGACTAGTTCTCTTTCTCATTTTTCAAAGAAAAAGTTAATTAGCCGTCCAACAGAAAACGGAAGGATTACGCTCACTGAATTTGAATTAAAAATCAAAGAAGGATCAAGGATAACAAAAAGACTCATTGAAAATGAAGAAGCTTTCGATCTCGCCTTATGGGAATATTTCAAAATCAAAATGTAACATTTTTTAAGAAAAGGATAAATACTTTTCTTACATTTAAACCAGATACTAAATCATCCATTTTTCATAAAGCAAATAATTGAAAAGACTAAAACACATCATCATGAAAAACACATTCATACTGTTCCTCATTCTCTTAT
This sequence comes from uncultured Saprospiraceae bacterium, assembly GCA_964441245.1. Lineage (GTDB taxonomy): Bacteria > Bacteroidota > Bacteroidia > Chitinophagales > Saprospiraceae > JALZUU01. The sequence continues at coordinate 10,442 of CAYTVR010000062.1, forward strand.
TAAGTTCTCCGTTAACAGCTCAAGAAGAAAAACCTGATTTGAGTTTCATTGTTGGCGGTTCGTTTAACTTTAATTTTAGTAAAAATAATAATCTAAATAATTTTAATTCTCAGCTTGTTTCTGACAATATTAAATTTACCTCTTTCAATTTTGCACCTTTTATAGGTAAAGAAGTGACTGAAAATTGGTTGCTTGGCGTTAATTTAATTTATGGATCAAGAAGTTGGGAACTTGAAGTTGACGAATCTAAATTTTCTACTACTGACATCGGAATAGGATTGATGGGACGATATTACTTTACGCCTGCTAATAAATTTTCTTTTTTCGCTCAGCCATCTGTATTCTTCAATTCCTCCAGTAGTAAAAATGAAGACAACGGAAATACATTTGGTGAAAGAACCACTACAACTATTACTGGAGGTGTTGCTGCAGGTGCTAGATATAGATTGACCAAAAAATTATATATCACCATTCGATTTGGAGGACTTTCCTACTCTACTGGAAAGACTAAATTTGATGATCAAGACTTTGAACAAGATTTTAATTCTTTTGATTTTAATCTAAGATTATCCTCTATTTTCTTTGGAGTGGAGCTTCAATTAAAATGAATCCTAAAAAAATTGCTTTACTTGATTTAGGCGGGGTAGTTTTCCAGTCTACTGGAATTTCTAATGAAAAAATCCATTGGGATATCATTAGTCAGTTGAATCATAAATACGGACAGGATCTTAATATTGGGAAAGATTTGTTTCCTACTTTTATAATGGAATATAATGAATTGAGCAAGCAAACGCTAAGTGGATCAGATTTTTTGGAATCGGTATTTGATACTTTAAGCATCAATCAAAAGCTTATCGACTTGGTATCAAAAAATCATGAGATCATTATTGTTAGTGATAATTATCGAGAAAACATTGAATATATTTCTAGACGATATCAGTTCGATCAATGGAGTATAAAACAAATTTATTCTTTCGATTATCAAATGGAAAAAGCCAATCCTGCTTTTTTCAAAAGATTGTTAGACGAAGTGGATCATGATAAAAAGGATTTAATTTTCATAGACGATAGTCCACACAAATTAGAGAGTGCTCGAACAAATGGTATCTCTGGAATTCTCTTTCAAAATAATTCACAAGTAGAAAAAGACTTAGAGCAATTTTATAAAAATCTTTAAATTCAAAAAAAACTCATCATTGAAAAAAGGAATTTTATTTCTCGTTATTTTATCCGCATTATTCATTGGAGTTTTGCAGTATCCTAATGTACAACAACAACAACAACAACAACAACAACAACAACAACAACAACAACAACAACCTAAAGTCAGTTTTACTTTTGATGATGGCAGTACGAACGACATTTTACATCTTCCTTTTGAAGAATGGAATGAAATGATTTTAAGCACTTTAGATGAAGCTCAGTTAAAAGCTATTTTCTTTGTCAGCGGATTTAACAAATTAGATCAAAAAGGGCAACATCTTTTAAAAACGTGGAATGACCGAGGACATCGAATTGCCAATCATACTTTTTCTCATCCTAATTTTAACGATAAAAATAATTCAGTCGATGACTTCGAATTTGAATTACTACAAACAGACTCTATCATTTCTAAATTCGAAAACCATATTAATCTTTTTCGTTTCCCCTATTTAAAAGAAGGAAAGACTCGCGAAAAAATTGACAGTATTCGACAGGTTTTAAAGCAGCATCAATACGCAAATGGACATGTGACCATCGATGCATCCGATTGGTACGTCAATAGTCAATTGATCAAAAAAATAAAAAAAGTGGGTCTTGAAAAAGCGGAGGTAGAAAAGTATCGAGATTTTTATTTACAACATATTTTGGATCGAGCAAACTATTATGAAGATCTTTCTTTTAAAATCAATAAAAGACACATCAATCATACTTTATTGCTTCATCATAACTTGACCTCTGCCCTATTCTTAGATGATTTGATTCAAAAATTTAAAACAGCAAGTTGGCAAGTGATGAATGCCGAAACAGCTTATACCGATCCAATATTTAAAAAATCACCAAAGACCGTTCCTGCGGGAGAAAGTCTAATTTGGTCAATCGCTAAGCATGATGGCAAATACGAAAAGATATTAAGATATCCAGCAGAAGACAGCCGTTATGAAGCTCCTAGGATGAAAAAACTGGGTTTGTAAATCAACAACAAACGATGTTCCTTTTAGAAATATCTTCAAAATAATCTTTGATGAACTTTACCAAACTAAACCTGATCATTTTTATTTTAGGTCTTTCATTTTTGGCTGTTGCACAAAAAACGGACTCTAATGAATGGCTTTCAAAGAAAAATGCAGTTAGTGTCAATCTGCTAGGGACTTCACCTATTTTGGGAGTCAATTATGAACGGATATTAAATGATAAACTGAGTATGGAATTTGGAGTGGGTTTATTTAGTTTGGGTATGGGAATGAAATTTTATCCTGCAAAAATCAGAAAAAATAAATTGAATTTTCATATAGGATATACCAATGTGTTTTTGGTCGTTCCAGATTATTCTTTCAATGTCCATTATGTTCCAATCGGATTAAGCTTTTTTGAAAAAATGGACTTATTGTTGGATTGGATATAGGAGGTGGTTACTTGCATTTATTAAAGGAACATCCACGTGAACCGGTGTTACCTGAAGATGTACCCAAAAGTCGATTTATTCCATATGGAAATATTAAAGTAGGTTATCGGTTTTGATGCTATTCGTTTAAGACAAGTTATTCTCTATGTATTCTCTATGTCTTCTCTATTTCCACTTTCGTGTAAAACAATATAAGTTTATCCCGAATTTTGAAAGTAATATTAAAACATTTTAGATTGACAATACTAGTAATGGCACACAGATTTTGCAGATTACTCAGATTGCGCTGATTTCCCCTCGATCGTTGGGCGCATTAGAAGAGAAAATCAGCGCAATCTGAGTAATCCGTTGAATCAGCATTCTAAGACAAATTTGAAACTCCATGTTTAGACTATCTTCAATCAAAATCTCTCTACCCCAACTCTGCCACTGATATCATTTTATCTTCCACTTCATTTACCAATTCAACAAAACGCGGCTCTCGCTTGGTCATCCTAGATCGGTCAAAAGACAAATCAACTTTGATGTGTTCTGCAAATTTTGAAGGAGGAGATTTTAAGATATAAATATCATCGGCTAGATAAACTGCTTCGGTGATATCATGGGTAACAAACACAATCGTTGGATGGAATTTCTTCCAAATGTCTAAAAGCAAATCTTGCATTTGCAAACGTGTCTTGACATCCAATGCGCCAAATGGCTCATCCATCAAAAGAATTTCAGAGTTCGCTAACAAGCTTCGTCCAATCGCAATCCGTTGTAATTGTCCTCCAGAAAGCGTTGGATATTGTGCGAACTTATTTTCATGACCTTCTAGTCCCATGACCTTGATCATCTCCATAGCCTTTTCATCTCTTTCCGCTTTTGGAACGCCTTTATACCGCAATGCCAAACCTACATTGTCCAAAACCGTCATCCAAGGTAAAGAGGAATATTGTTGAAAAACCATACTCACTCGATTGTCTTTTCCTACCGGTTTTCCATTCAATAAAACTTGCCCTGCAGTTGGCTCTTGCAAGCCTGCAATGTATCTAAGCAAGGTAGATTTTCCGCTTCCAGACATACCAAGGATGCAAACAAATTGTCCTTGGTCTGGTTTATCTTCTACTAAAAAATCTAGGTCTTTCATGATCCAGGTAGCACCGCCATCATAGCTCTGATCAATGCCTCTTAGTTCGATGATATTATTCAGTGATGTATCGTTAAATTCAACCATTTTGTTTTTTTGATGAGAAGGTTCTAAATTCGCCGTAAGCAATTAATAACAAACTAGTCACGACTAATAGTCCAACCAATGTTTGTAAGGTCCCTGCAAGTGACGGGATGATGGCACTGACCAAAAGTAAAAATAGAACGGACCCTAAAATGGCAAAAATACCATAACGAGATTCTACCATTCCTGTCTCTACTGTTTTCACATACTTGTGCGGAAACATTTTTTTATCAATAAAAACAAACAATCGATCTTGAATAAAACCGATCAGGATGATGAGCATCAATATAGCAAATACTTTTTCTAATTGTCCTTGTCTGGCCTTAATGGCAATCAATGACCCTAGTCCACTCGTTCGATTGATAAATTCGGCAATGATGATATAAGTCCATCCTATAGCAGTTAACACGCGAATATCATCCATAAATTTTGACATTACTGCTGGAATATAAACCGTTCGGATCGTTTGCCAATCTGTCGCTCCCAAAGTGAATACTGTTTTTAAGTAAACGTCTTCAACTTCATCGATTCTTTGTACGACTACTGGCAACATAAAGACAATGATACCAAATGCTAAAAAGGCAATTTTCATCGGTTCGTCTATTCCAAACCAAAGAATAAAAACACCAGTCAGAGCAGTCAATGGAAGATAACGTGCGGCTTCTACATGTTTAGAAAACAGTCCTCTGAACAAAGGGATCAATCCAATCAAACCACCAAAAAGTAAGGAGATCAATACAGCCCAAAAATATCCTTGAACATTGGACCACACCGAAGACAGCGCTTGTTTAAAAGCATCATCATCTCCAAACAGAGATGGAAATGACTTAGCCACTATTTGAGGCGGTGGAATTAAAGGATAGATTTTTGTAAACTCTGTGGCATTCGCCACGGCAATAGAGTCTGCTCGTAAAATGGAATCTACTAATATTTGATTGGCCAATGAATCTGCCCCTAAGGTTGAAGGTAATTCAGAAGAAGTCGTGGCGACAGCTTTGTAGGTAGAGTTCATTTCGGCTATAACCCACCAAGCCAACAGGAAGATCACCACACCAGCAATACCCAATGTCAATTCTTGGGTTTTGGTGAGTGCACCTCGAAGTTTAAATAAGGACATGAAGGAAGTGTTTGATAAAATAAAATGGTTCTTCGACAATCCTGTACGTACGCATGTATGTGTATAGACATTCAAAAATGAAATTCAACGCTTCCTTTGGTCGCTTATTCATCTCATTTTATGATTGTCCACAGGAGTTCTCGAAGAAGGAATAAAAGTTTCTCGTGAAAGAAAAGAGCTCCTTTCACGAGAAATTGTGGAGAAGGTTTAGTCCGAGATTAACTCGAAATCTGTACGTCGATTTTTCGCTTTTCCATCAGCTGTATTATTACTTGCTACTGGTTTGTCTGGACCATTTCCAACCACGATAAAACGATCTCGTGGCATCTTATGGGTGTTGATCAAATAGTCTGCAACAGACTGCGCTCTTTTTAAAGACAATCTTTTGTTCGATGCTGCTGAACCTACATTATCGGTATTTCCTTCAATTCGAATTCTAGAGTTAAAGACTTTGGCAATTTCTACAAATTCTTTGTCGATGATGTATTTTGCATTTTCATCAATTTTATATTCTCCTGTACGGAAACTAATACTCACTGCTTTTGAAGCCAATGCAGATTTGGTTTTATCCGCTTCTACTGGTTTAGCATAAGTTTTTGCCTTTTCAGGAAAATCTGCAGGACTTGTCAAATTGGTGGCCACGACTAAGCCAGGATAAGCAATTTGTCTCCAGTTAGGAACTCGACCTTCAATGTATCCCAAGTCTGAATATTTGTTGGTCATACTGGAGTATAAAACATTTCCATTCACACCAGTATAATCAGAATTGAGTTGGAAGAAGTTTTTGTTATCACCATGGGTTACCAATCGAACATTGTCAATCATTTGTGCTGCTTCGTCCGTAGATAATGCAGTTCCTCTTTCTGTAAATTCTCTACCTAAGATTTCCGCTGCCTTTCTAGCATTGGATTTTGAAGAGTTGATCTCCCCTGCTCCTTTCATCCAACCTTCATACAATTGCTGAACTCTCTTTTTGTTGGCATCGACCCAACCTCTTTTAGCCATAAAAACATCTGCAATAATATAAGCTGCGGATCTTGTACTTTCCAAAATTCTAGAACCAGGAACAGCTTTGGTACAAAGGATATCATCTGGACTCCAAACTACGGCTGCATCTACTCGTCTACTTTTGAATACTTCTGCTGCGTCAATCGCACTTGGTTGTTTAACGATTTCTACATCACTCATTTTTAATCCACCTGCTTCTAACATCCAAATCAAAAAGGAATGTGAAGGCGTCAATTCCGCTACAGCGATTTTCTTACCTTTTAAATCTGATACTTTTGAAATGCCTTGACGAGCAACAATCGCATCACCACCACGAGACCAATCCGCTTGAAAAACAATCACGGGATCAAAATTGGATAAAGCAGCTACTTCCGTTGGAAATGCATCAATGGTTGCCCATAATAAATCCACTTCACCTGCGCGGAATGCATTTCGAGAAGCCTCAAAATCATCTAATACTTTAAATTCTACAGCAAAACCATAGTCTTTATAAAAACGAGAATTTTTACTTGCTTCAAAACCTTCGTTGAAATATTGTCCACCAGCATATCCTCCCCATGTCACTACACCGACTTTAATAACATCATCGGTTCTTTCATAATTAGCAGATGAATTATCCGTAGCATTTGAAGTGCCCGGACTATTATTGGTTCTAGCTTCTACTTCCGATTTGGATTTTTCTGCCAAATCTCGACCTGCGTCTGTATTTTGTAAGAAGAATCGTCCCGCAAAAAATAGTGCAGCTACAATTAATAGAGTAATTAAAAATTTTGAAAATGTGGTCAGTCGTTGTGCCATGACTTTATTTTATTTATTGGTAATTGTGTTAGTAAATAAACGCTTATATATTTATTCTCGATCTGAGATTATTGGTTATTAGGACTTAGGAGTGTTCAGAAAAATTAATTCGAAGATAATTTAAAGAAATTTTGAATATCGACTAGAGCATATTGATTAGGTCTTCTATCTTGGAAATCGTGATTAAATAATTCGAAATGCTTCAAACTTAGTTATCAATGAAGTACCAAATCATTATTCAAATTTTTTTCTCCTTCTTAATTAGGACTATCTACATTGATAAATAGTCACATGTTAAAACATTGAATAATTCTTCAGACTCTCCCTATAGAATTCTCCATATTTTTTTCCTATTCAAAAAAACTATCGTATTGATTGGTATGTCCTTCTGCTCGCATTGGTTTTTTCACAGGAGCATTGATATCTAAGACTTCATTGTCATCTAAGGAGTCCAAGACTAAGGTTTCTTTTTCCTCTCCCAAAATAAGAGACACGCCTTCGTTCTCCCATTTCTCCAGCATCTTCAAACCTTCTTCTTCAAAAACACCATTTTGTAAATCTACCGAATTCATAAAGTTAGACGACATGTCCATAAATCGCTCCATCTCTCCTACCTTTTGACTCACATCGTCAGCAATGGCTTCCAATGCTTGATCAAACATGGCTCGCTTATCTTTATCACCAGAAATAATATTCATGGCAGACTTCATAGCGGAGTGACTCGCATGAATGGCTTTTCGTTCTTGCTCTTTTACTTCTACCTGATCTTTGATGTCTTCCATCATGATCTCTGAGTTGTCATACATTTTATTTAGTACTCGATAAAGTACTTCCATTTTTTTGTATAAATCTTCCAAACGCATATTCGATTCTTTCAATCGACCTGCTTTCCGAGATTTTAGGATGACAATTTTACTTTTGTTTTTTGCTTTAGCTTTGTTAGCTAAATTAAGATTGCTCTCAATCTGTCGTCGGTTGTTGTGAATCAATTCCTTCATCTTGTGCATCTGACCACGTAACATACTAACTTGCTTATTCATCTTTCGCAAATTTTTCTTTAGGTCTTCAACATAAGATTTTAAAATGCCAATTGGATCCATATTGATAAACAAGCCCGTGATCCATCGCATCACCCCTTTGTACATGTAGCTAACTAGGTTACGCATTTTTGGGTCTAGCACCATAAAAATAATGGCTCCCAAAACAAGTAACATTCCGCTAAGGTATAAGACGTTACTCATCGCTACAATGATGTAAGGCATCAATGCATTGAGTCCTGCGAGACCTCCGATGACCAGTCCAGCTAATACGATCGCGCCTGTTACGCCTTCAGGCCTCTTCCAAAATGATTTAGGTTTATACTCCGCCATAAAATAATGAGTTCAGGTTTTAACGTATGATGAGTTGTGATGTATTGACCTTGGGTACTAACACACCAGCACTATATTATTTTTTTAAATAGGTTTTCATATTTTCAATGTCCTTCTGAATCTGTGAAACCACTACATTATAAGTAACAGCAAAATTGTTGCCTGTGTTTTCAACTTTGACAGAAGCATTGGAAATTTCTGATTTTAGTTTAACGGCCTCTTGTTTATGCGCCTCCATTTCTTGCCGAAGCTTTTCAATCTGTTCTTCTTTTTGTTTCACAATGGCTCCTAAATCTTTGATGCGCTGTTCTTTCGAACCAATTTGCTTGGCCTTTTGATTGACCAAAGCTTGTTGGAATTTTTGTTCTTCTGTTTTTAAGATATTCAGATAATGTTGAGCCGTATCGACCAATCGTTGTGGTGTGGCTCCCATCGTTTGTGCCATTGCGAAAGCTGATTGATAGCGAGTCGCTTCATCCATATTCATTTTTGAAAGGGATTTCAAGGATTCTTTATATTCTAAATAATCAAAGCCTTCAATATTATTTTTATCCATTGCTCCCATCAATATATTCAGAAATTTATCTGAAATTTTGCCTTCTGATGCCTTTGGGGAATGGCTCGGTGTTACATTTGGCGTTCTTACAGCAGGTGAAGATTTTACTGGGCTAGCTGGTTCCTTTTTTTGAGGTGTTTCTTTTCCTCCACCAGCTTGCTTTTTGAACTCTTCATCGCTGACTATAAAAATTGATTTGAGCTTATCAAACATATTATTTCTTTGTTAAAATAAGATTGTAAAATACCTTCTAATTCTTCTTGCATCAAAGGGATTAGATTAAGGTAGTTTATTTTTCTACAAAAGTAATAGAATTTAAGCTAAATATATAACATACTAGCTATTACCAACATAGGTCTCTGAGGGCCAAAAGTGCTGTTTTAGAGTGAATTTTCCAAAAAATCATCAGAAAATCCGTATCAGTAGTGGATCAAAACTAAATTGAGTTACGAATTCTCAATTCGCATCGAATCTTCCTTTCGCCGGATTCATCATAAATTGAACATGATTAATTGTTAGTTTACTAGTCAAAATCAAAAGAAGTAGGAAGCTAATCTCCTTAGCCATCCTTGATTCCTTTTTTAAAACAAGGCTTAACATATACCGTTATAGAACTAAGTTCATATCTAAATTTCTATTGCCACAAATTATTGATTCTCTGGCTAAAATAAATTTTAAAGATGCCCTAATCATTTTCTAATGAAGAGGCCTTTCACCAATATTTAACAGTCTATCTAATGAAATCAGCTATTATTAACAAGACTTTATAAAATAATATTCAAGTAATCTAGAAAGATTCACTAATTTTGGGCTTGTTAAGGAACATCAAAACAATAGCTTATAACAGTTTGAACATTCTCTTTCTATTACTCGTCGTTAATCCTTCCTTTAAAGCGAAACACCATCCGTCTCAGGAGATATGTTTACGTTTTTCACCTCGATTAAAGAAAAAATAATGGCTCACCTTTGTTATAACTCATTGATTGCATGTTCCTAAATATTTGGAGTTTCCTGAAAATCCTAAAAAAGAGTAAGGCGAGGATATCGAAAATCGTTAGAGTAGATAAATCAACAAAAAAATATCATTATGTTAAAAAAACATTTATTAATTGTATTCATGGTAGTCGGTCTTTTTAAAATGAATGCCCAAGAATTACTATCTCCTTCTCTGTCTTTCTCTCATAAAAAAATATCCTATATTACCTTAAAAGATGGAACTGAGCTTAAAGGAAATATCAAGGATATTGATAGAAAAAAAGGCTTAATCAAATACGTAAAACTTAAAGATGCTGACGGTAAAAAGCACAAAATGAATGCTGAAGATATCGCTCACATGTATCTTCCACCAAGTGGAATTGATAATTTGGCTAAAAAATTAGACTTTTTACACGATGCTCAAAAATGGACAGACGAAAAGTTAGATCAAGATCTGCTAACTACGGGCTATGTCTATTTTGAAAATTCTGATGTTAAAATCAAAAAGAAGACAAGAGAATTATTAATGCAACTTTTGAATCCTACTTACAGTGGGAAAGTAAAAATTTATCATGATCCTTTAGCAAAAGAAACTATGGGATTAGGAATTGGAGGAATTAAAGTGGCTGGAGGTCATGCCAAATCCTACTTTCTAAAAATCGGTAAAGACGTAGCTTACAAAGTAAAAAAGAAAAATTACAAAGATGAGTTTAAGCCACTTTGGAAAAAGTGTAAAGCAGTTCGCAAAAATAATCCAAAGGTCAAATGGAGTGAATTAACAAAACACGTTATGGAATATACTGAATGTGAATCCTAATTTAGTCGTTCTATAAACTTATCACCTGGTATTTTCATATCTTTAAATACCATTCAAGAAAGTGGAAATTTCAAGAGAGCCATCATTCTCTTAAATTTTCACTTTTTTTCTTGCTCTTCTTATTGTTTATTTCCAAGATCATCTCTTGATCTGACTTGTCATGTTCTTACAATATTGCTTCTTTCCCATCAAAACTTATCTAAATAATTGATTCTTCCCCCCCAATTTGTTTTCTTTGCACATTATGAGTCCAACCAATAAAATCAACGTATCTTCCGAAATAGGAAGCTTAAAAAGAGTCATTGTACACCGCCCTGATGAAGGCATTTCTAGAATATCTCCCAAAAAAGCAGAGGAGCTGCTCTTCGACGATATTGTATATCTTCCTCAGATGCAGGAGGAGCATGATATTTTCACCAAAGTCTTAAAAGCTTTTTTAGGTGATAATAATGTGCTCGAAATACAACAGCTATTACTAGAGGCCTTAGGCTCCAATGACGAAACCAAAGAGGAAATGATCAAAATGATCATTGATTATGAAGAATTACCTTCCAAATATAAATTTTTACTGGAAGATCTTTCAGATGCAGAATTGGTAAAAGTATTGATCACCGGTTATTTGGAAAAAGATGATCATATTCTTTTTGATCCCGTTCCCAATTTCATTTTTACTCGAGATATCGCCGTTACAGTCAACGACCATGTGATCATTACCAAAGCTTCTAAAGCTGCTCGCTTTCGCGAAAACTTTATCACTCGATTCATTTTTTGGGCACACCCTATCTTTCGCAAACTTAGAATGGAAGGACGAATCATTAATCTTAATCGCTTAGATGAATTTCCTCCTTCTAAAAAAGGAGAATCGGTATCTATTGAAGGAGGCGATATGATGGTCATCAATGAAGACTATCTGCTCATTGGCTGTAGCGAACGAACCAATGCACACGCTATACATTCTCTGAAAGAAGCGCTTTTCAAAAAAGGAGTGATTAAGAATGTCGTTCAGATAAATATCCCTGCAGATCGATCCTTTATGCACATCGATACCATATTTACTCAAATCAATCACAACCATATCGCCGCCTTCAGGCCTATTATTGTAGATGGCCTTGGTTCTAATGTAGAAGTGCATCGGCATGATGGTTCTTTAAAAATATACCCTTCGGTAAAAGATTTTTTCCATGGAGAAATTAATCCTGATATGGAATTCATCCTTGCTGGAAATGGCGAATCCCCTTATCAAGAAAGGGAACAATGGACGGATGGTTGTAACTTAGTTGCGATCAAACCAGGTGTTGCTTTTACTTATGATCGCAATGTCAAAACTGGTGAAGCTTTCAAGGCTGCAGGTTATTCTGTTATACATGCGATAGATTTACTACAAGCATTTGAAGATGGAACAATGAAGCCAGAAGAGGTAGAAAACACTATCATTAACATACCTTCCAACGAACTTTCAAGGGCCCGTGGTGGTTCTCATTGTATGACTTGTCCCATTGAACGAGTTTAGGAATTGATTATTTATTTTTATGACTTGGCTTCCTTCGATTCTCTTTGATCGCTATGCTATGACAAATTGAATTCTCGAAAATGGGTGATCATTTGGAACACAGATTTGGCGGATTGCACAGGTTCCGCGGATTTTCGTTCGATTGCACTGATTTTCCCAATATCGTACACGGTCGAAGAATTCGTTAGTGGGAAAATCATCCGTGCAATCTGCGCATTCACTTAAATGTGTTCAAAAATCTGCGGATTAGATACTAACTTGTCATCTCTACAATTTTATGTGAGATATAACATTGGGTTACTCCGGATCATAATGAATCAATAAAATGTCAGCAATAATATTCACAGATGTACAAACATGAAACACAAATCCGAGTTCGATATGGCGAAACGGATCAAATGGGCTACCTTTATTATGGTAATTATGCCCAATATTATGAAGTAGGTCGAGCGGAAGCTATTCGAGCATTAGGAATGACTTATCAAGAGTTGGAAACTACTCATGGAGTGATGATGCCCGTCATGTCTTTGAATATGCGTTTTGTTCGTCCAGCTTTGTATGATGAGTTGTTGACCATTACTACTTATTTGCGTAAGCTAGAAAAAAAGACCGTTACCTTTCATATGGAAATCCACAATGAACAAGGGAAATTAGTTAATGGTGGCTCGGTAAAATTATGTTTTATGCAAACACAAAGTCGAAAAAGTATACCTACGCCAGACTGTCTTCTTGATAAACTAAAGCCATTTTTTAATTGAAACTTCCAAACTTCAAACAATTCGAGGCTAACTTATTCAATCATCCCTTACTCAAAAAGTTGACTGATTGGGCTAAATCGCATTCCTTTCCCGGATTTGCGAAACAACCTATCTACGATGTATTAATTTTTATTTATCGAGAAATTCTACGGGACAATGTGATCACTAGAGCCAACTCGATTGCTTTTAGTTTTTTCATTTCTCTTTTTCCAACGATCATTGCGCTTTTTACACTCATCCCCTATTTTTTGCCCTATATCCTTAATGACTATGTCTTGCAATATATTCCTCCAGAAACGGCATTGATTTATTTACCCAACGGAGAAGTCGATTATAATGAAACGATGATTGCTCAGCTAAGGGCCGTCACTCCTGATATAACTGGTAAGGAAGATGCGATCAATTTTGTACGAGACATTGCGACCAAACCACGAGCTGGGCTTTTGTCTTTTGGTTTTTTCTTAGCGATATTTTTTGCCTCCAATGGAGTGATGTCCATGATGAGTGGATTTGAAAAATCTCATAAAAGCACTTTCAAAAGACGGAATCTATTTAAAAAACGAATCGTTGCGCTTTTGTTATTGGCTTTGATTACCGGGATGCTTATCGCTTCTGGATTATTAATCATCTTAGGAAATCAAGCCATTGCTTATGCTTTAGGAATTGTAGATGCGGACCAATACAATAGTGTTGGATTAGATGTTTTACGCATTTTCGTTTTGATCTCCTTACTTTATTTTGGAATATCCATGTTATATAGATTTGGTGCTTCCACCAAAAGAAAATTTAAAATATTTTCTCCTGGTGCCACTCTTGCTGCCATTTTCTCGATTCTCTCTACTGTTGGTTTTTCTTTTTATGTCAATAATTTCGCAGTCTACAATAAACTATATGGATCAATTGGGACCGTGATTGTAATTATGTTACTTATTCAAATCAATGCACTCATTTTATTGATTGGGTTTGAACTCAATGCGAGCATCGCTGTCAATCAAGATTTAAAAGCTTTAAAAAGAGAAGAAGAATAAGTAACAAATTTCGTATTTATCAGTAAGCTAATCTAACATAGTCATTGAATATCATACGAACGTAAATAGAAAAAAATGAATATCAAAAAATCATTAAAAAGGTTGTTTTTCAATAAAATTTCTAATATTTAGTGTTTTTTATACCCTTTTTTCTACTTAATATCATTTTTTTTAGTAATATTTTCATTATACCATTGATATTCATCATATAAGAACCTATATTGTAGGAAATAACAACGATTATTATTCATTCATTTTTTCATAATAATCCTGATCATGAACAATTACACCTTGAAACACAAAGGCCGAAAAGGCCAAAACAAATCTTTGGCAGAACTAAAAGATGAGATCAGAGGTCTCAACCATGCCGAAAAAAACACTTTAAAAGGCGGATATATTATTAGGACCAATAAAGTCTATTGTACTCATATTGTACCTCAATAGTTGTATCCCAGTTTACCCTCTCTTGTTTTCTATTTTAACCTTTAACTTACTCTCTCGTACATCTCGTAAATCGAATCTAATTGGTCATCTTAAATGGTCAAGGTAACAAGCTATTTACATACCTCTTCTTTCTAGGCAAAAGTAGAGGATTTAAAAATGTGGATAAAAATAATTCTCCCCTTGTAACCTTAAAAATTAAGTGCCGTTAACTAGATATCAGATGTCACAAATAAGCAATGCTATTTGATGTTTGTCCTATCGAATCTTACAACTAATTAATCTTTTACCCCTCATACCAAATGAGGGAATTTTGTACGCAAAAGAAAATTTACAAACGTAAATTATTCCGTTCTCGTATTGAATTCCCCACCTTAAAACGTCACAATTGTTTAATTTTTACACAATTATGTATTATAATTGTATGTACTATCAAAATAATGAGGTGATTGGTTAATGCTTTAAAACAGACTTTAAAAACACTATAATAAACATTTTATAAACCCATTGTTCCACTATGAATCACTTTTACTTAGGTAACAAACAACAGATGCAAAACCTCGTCATTAAGTATGAGGCGATGTCACAAAAAGGAAAGGTATCATCCCTTGAGGTAACGGCTTTTTTAAGCTTAATTGATTTTTACAGAGAGGAAGGTTCTATTCCTAAAGCAATAGAGGTTACAGATCGTGCCATTGCGCAACATAAGTTTTCTCCTGAGTTACATACTTGCAAAGCAAAATTATTAATTGCAGCTCAAAACGGAGCTAAAGCTTTGGAATCTTTAGAACGTGCAGAGGTATTTGGAGAATCTTTTGTTGTGATCGATTTACTCCGAACTCAGGTCTTCTGTCTACAAAAAGATTATTCTCAAGCTTTATCACTTTTATTGGATTTGAGACTCAATTACTCTATTTCTAAGGAGGAATACAGCAATGTATTGGTACAAGAAGCGACTATATATCAGTCACAAGAAGAGTACAAGCAAATGTTTGAAGCTTTACAAATTGCTTTGACTAAAAACTATCAAAATGCAACAGCATTAAAAGATATGTGGCTGGCTACAGAGCTATCCAAAATGTATCCGGAAAGCATCGCTTTTCATCATCAACTTTTAGAAATCGATGCCTACTCCTATCGAGCTTGGTACAACTTGGGTAATGCTTACTTTAAGACTGCTGATTATGAGAATGCCTTAATGTCTTTCGAATATGCCATTCTAACCAACGAACGTTTCCAACCAGCCTATTTGGATTATGTAGAAGTTTGTATGCAACTGCGCAAATACCATCAAGCCTTAGATTGCTTAGAAGAAGCGCGCATTCATTTTGATTATGACGATGAGCTTTTGCAAAAAGTGGGTGAATGTTATGAGCACATGGGACATATTGATGAAGCTAAAATGCACTACTTCAAAGGCTTGGCCTTGAATGATAAAAATGATGAAATCTATTTTCACATTGGTGAATGTTATGCTAAAGAAGATCAATGGAGTAGCGCATTATATTTTTACAAACAAGCCATCAAAATTCATGATGGCAACGAAGAATATTTCTTTGGTTTGGCCAATGCTTTTTACCAATTAGGATATACCCAAAAAGCAGAACCAATGTATTTACGTGCCACAAAAATTGCTCCTGAACTGAGTATTTACTGGGCGCAATACGCTGCTTTTTTATTCAAACAAAATAGATTTGAAGGGGCTCTCCAAGTGATTGAAGACAGCGCTCCGACAACTTATGGTGCTGATATTCTTTACTGTAAAGCGGCTTGCTTATTTCGAATCAATCAAAGAAAAGCAGCTTTAAACAGCCTTGGTGAAGCATTATCTGCCAATTTTGAACAACAAACACTTTTCTTTTCCTTGATTCCTGAGCTGGAATTTGATAAGGACATCAAAGCTATTATCAAATATTACGAAGGGGAATCTTAAGATCTCACGATCAGTCCAAAATAAACGATTAAGCTAAAAGTAGCTAACGACAAATAATTTTTCTCTCGGTGATTTTATAAAATAAATCACTTCCCATAACGGGATATCCTCCACCTCTTCTGAGGTAAAACCTATTTTAAAGCCAGCCACGAAGACCATTGCAAAATTTGGATCGCACCAAAAGCAATTTGTCTTCGTGGCTTTTTTTGTGGGTTTCGTTGTTGGTTGTTGGTTGTTGGTTGTTTGGCAAGTCTCATTTCAATTTATTATATTTAACACAAAACACTTGAGCACTACACTATCAAAACCAACTAAAAACCAATAACTACAAAACCAACAACCAATACCATGTGCGGTCGAGCTTCTCTTACTAAAGTGGAAAAAGAAATTGAAAAACGTTTCGAGGCTAAATTCTATTCGAAAAACTTAGAACGTTATCAAACTTTGCCCAATTACAATATTGCTCCCACCCATTATCATCCCGTTATTTTATCGAGTGACCCTAAACAATTGCACCTCTTTCGTTGGGGATTGATCCCTCATTGGGCTAAAGATCAATCGATTGGTAGCAAAATGATCAATGCACGAATCGAAACAGTTCTTGAAAAACCATCTTTTAAAAATGCTATTCAACACAATCGTTGTCTCATTCCATTTGATGGTTTTTATGAATGGCAAAAAAAAGGTAAGGTCAAAATTCCATATCGAATTACGCTGAAGGACGAAGGCATTTTTGCTGTAGCAGGAATATGGGAAAAATGGTTGTCTCCTGCTGGAGAAATGATTTATTCTTTTTCGGTCTTGACACAAAGTCCCAACCAACTCATGTCAAACATTCATGATCGAATGCCTGCTATATTACTTCCTGAACAAGAAGCACTTTGGATTGATCCCAAATTAAATACAAAGGATGCTTTAGCCATGATAAGTCCTTATCCAGATGATCTGCTCAAAGCTTATACCGTTTCCAAACGAGTCAATAAAGTCAAGGAAAATGACGCGGATTTACTCAAGGCAGTTAAAAATAACGATCCAATTCAAGGGACATTATTCTAAACATACTCCATATAAAATAAACAGACACACCCAAATTTACAAAGAGGTGTTCTTCCTGTTGAGTTGAGAAACTGCGACTGAAGTCAATAGTAATTATTTCAAAATTGAACATTCGTCTGATACTCAACATTTCAAAGTGCTAAGAACAGTACAAGCTCAAGGAAATAGTCATACAACTTTAAAACATCATTTTACCAATTATAGACCTCGAACCGGTATCGATTACAGATCATTGATCTTGATGGACAGTTGGAATATTCTGAAATCATTTAGCTCCAAATAACTGCCCTTACTATTAAATGAGTAACAACAGTTTTTTCATGAAGAATTCTATGATTCTTTTTTAGATTTTTACTTTTTCAAGCAACCTTTTTCTTTTTTCTTTCTCTTTATTTTAAACAGATCTTC
Source organism: uncultured Saprospiraceae bacterium (assembly GCA_964441245.1). GTDB lineage: Bacteria > Bacteroidota > Bacteroidia > Chitinophagales > Saprospiraceae > JALZUU01. Next base: position 28,035 of record CAYTVR010000062.1, read on the forward strand.
AGCATTCCATTCCAATTAATCTCTTCTTCTCTTCTAGCGTAATGGGGTTTCATTTCCAGTTAAAACTAAAAAATTAGTAGATTAACTAATAAATTAGTTGACAAACTAAATAATTAGTTATACATTTACATCAAAATAAATTATTATGCAAAAATTAGCTAAGAAAGAAGAAGAGATCATGCAGGTATTATGGAAGATAGGTCCTGCTTTCGTTAAAGAAATTATCGCTGAGTTACCAGAACCTAAACCACATTACAATACGGTTTCTACTATTATCCGAATTTTAGAAGATAAAAATATAGTTGCTCACAAAGCATTTGGTAACTCACACCAGTACTATCCTTTGATCACCAAGGAATATTATCAGAAAGAGGCCATTGGCGATGTTCTCAGCAAATACTTCGAAAATTCGTATCAAAAAATGGTGGCTTACTTTGCAAAAGAAGAAAACATTAGCGCAGACGAACTAGAAGAAATTATCAAAATGGTTAAAGATAAATCGAGCGATCAATAATTGCTGATTCTCTTTTTTTTGAAATAATAATAAAACAAAAAATTCATGTTACCTTATCTTATCCACGTTTCATTATTAACGGCAGTTTGTTATCTGGTTTATTATATCCTTTTACATCGAGAAACTTTTTATCAGTTCAATAGATGGTTTCTGTTAGGGAGTTTAATACTTGCTTTCTCTGTCCCATTACTGGAAATTCCACAAGAATGGTCGCTAAGAAAAGTAGGTACTACTGAAATGAAGACCAGTATTGCTCCCAAAGTCAAGGCCACACCAATCAATAAAGAAAGAAGCATCACAAAAAATAACAATACAATCACTAGTTCGATTCAAGCTAAAAATAAAATTGTAAAAAAAGATATTTCAACGAAAGTTGTTGACTCCACTCCTATTCCAAATAAAACATCAAGGTTAAGTATAACTACTATTCTATTTTATCTATATCTCAGTGGCCTAGTTATTTTATTGATCAATTTTTTGATTCAACTTTTTTCTTTATCAACACTGATTTTCAAAAATAAAAGTCTTCGTGACGGACGTTTCAAAATTGTTTCCCTGACCGATGATATTGCTCCGTTCTCTTTCATGAATTATATTTTCATCAATCCATCTAAATATGATTTGGAGACGTATAATCAAATTTTGGATCATGAAAAAATTCATATTCAAGGACATCATAGTTTGGATATTCTTTTAATGGAATGGCTTACTATTGTTCTTTGGTTCAATCCATTTGCTTGGATGTATCGCAAAGCGGTCGAACACAATTTAGAATTTCTAACAGATCAGACCATGCTCAAAATCGGCAACAATAAAAAGGTCTACCAAATGAGTTTACTAAAAGTTGCCATCCCTAATTTACCTTTAAGCATTACCACCAATTACAATCAATCTACCCTCAAAAAACGTATTATCATGATGAATACCACTGCTTCTTCTATTCGCTCTAGTTGGAAATATTTTGTACTCATACCCATCCTAGCTTCAAGTATCATTTGCTTCAATAATGTAAAAATTGATGCGAGCCATTCTTTCAGTTTGGAAGGCGAAAACATTCGTCTCTATAGTTCGTCAAACGATCAAGATTGTCCAGAATCCACTCCTTTTGTTTATCCATCAAGCAATGAAATTGAACTAGAAATAGCCAATACCAATTCTAAAGAAGTAGTCATCGAAATAACAGATGAACACCCCTTTATGGATCAAAGTCAGGCACATTTTGTTTCGAACAAGATGAAAACCTCTGGCTTTTGGAAAGGTATGATCAAAGGTGATCAAGTTTGTCTTCACTTACAGATCAATGAAGACGTAGGTCGATACTGGGGACGTAGCGAATGTTTTCAAAAATCAGAATTGATTAATCTTCCTATTAACTCAGAAGGAGAATTCCGATTGGAGCGAGCTGCCGGAACTATTGTTTTTAAAGGTGAATTCAATAATAAAAAAGGCGATGGCCAATTTTCCTTTACGGAAAATAGTAACTTCAGAGATGTTTTAAAATCAGAAGGATATGCTCATAATATTTCTGAAGAATTAATGTTCCATATGTGTCTTTCAGATATAGATCAAGACTATTTTGTTTTGCTAAAGCAAGAAGGCTATGATGGTCTTTCGAAAAAAGACTTACAGTCATTGGCTCGCCATAATGTTTCTAAAAAAACATTAAAAGAATCTTTACCCAAATACAAAGCCTTAGGTTATAAGAACTTGAGTTTAGCAGATTTGGTAGAATTCAACATTCATGATGTATCACCCGCTTACATTACGTCCTTGAAAGAACAAGGCTTAACTGATCTTTCCCAGAGAGAAGTTGTTCAAGCTGCCATTCATGATGTTGACGCGAATTTCATCAAAGAAGTTAGAGCACTTGGTTATGATGATTTAAGTTTCAATGATATCGTCCAATTTTCTGTTCATGATATTGATGCTAAATATATTCAATCACTTCGGGATCAAGGACTCACCGATCTTTTGCAGCATGAAGTCATACAATCAGCCATTCATAATGTTGATGCCGATTTCATCAAAGAAGTCAGAGCGCTTGGTTATGATGATTTAAGTGTGAATGACATCATCCAATTTTCGATTCATGACATTGATACCAAATATATCAAGTCACTTAGGGATCAAGGACTAACCGATCTTTTGCAGCATGAAGTCATACAAGCGGCTATTCATGATGTGGATGCTGATTTTATCAAAGAGGTCAGAGCACTTGGTTATGATGATTTAGATTTTAATGCTATTGTTCAGTTTTCGATTCACGATATTGATGCCAAGTTCATTCAATCACTTAGAGATCAAGGACTGACCGATCTTTCGCAGAATGAAGTCGTGC
>CAYTVR010000063.1:0-7151 GCA_964441245.1 uncultured Saprospiraceae bacterium
ATTAAAGAGAAATAAAATAGCTCGTATACCTTAATTGGTAGCGGGCTTTTTTTATATCCCGCAAGTAGTATATCAAGTATGCAAGTGAACGAAAACATACTTATCTAATTTTTGTACTCTTAGGATCAATGGAATATAAAATAAATGTTTGATTAAAATCTTAAACAATAAACTTTTTGTATTTTTATGTTTTATTCAACAAATAGATTTTGAGACAGATAATTAATTCAAATAGTGGAAATGCTATAATCTTGTATAAAATGTCTTTTCTGCTAGCCAAATTAAAATTAACTTTGTTGTTTTAGAAATAAAAAAATTAATATGAACAACAAAGAAGGACTTTCCTTTAAGCTAGAATTGGTATGGTGGGTATTTACAATTATATTAATTATTGGTATATTATTTCCTATTGTCAGTAAAATTGATAATTATCCTTTTCTGATTACTAATATCCTTTATATCGTCATTTTTGTCACTTTTACTCGATATATATTTTTACTCAAGCACACCTTTTTAAGTCATCGTCAAGTCTTAAAACCAATTCTTATTATCCTTTCTATTCCTCTTTTTTTTTATTTAGTGAGTGAGTTAAATTATTTTCAAACCTATTTGGATGAAAAAGGAATTGATTCTTTCTTAGGGGAAATTTCCTATGAAAATCGACCACGAATAGCTAGTTTTATTAGAAATGAAATGATATTATTTGGAGTAGGTAGTATTATCACAACGGTCCTTTTTCCATTGCGTATGATTCTTTCTTTGTGGCGATGGAAAAATAGAGATACGGTTTAAACAAAGATAAATTTACTCAACCATTAAATTGTAATCATCAAATGTCAAAAGTCAAAGAATTCAATGAATATCGGATCAAAATGAATGAAAAAATTTTAGGCCAAGATAATAAGGTACTAAAACGTTTTTTTAATTTAGATACCAACGCTTATCAAGATGGAGCACTTCCAACTAAGACTAAGGAATTGTTAGGATTGGTAGCATCCATGGTATTGAGATGTGATGATTGTATCGCTTATCATTTAGGCACTTGTTATGAACTAGGAGTCACAAAAGAAGAATTATTTGAAGTATTTGCAATTGCAAATCTTGTTGGAGGATCTATTTGTATTCCGCATACTCGACGTGCTGTAGAATATTGGGAAGCATTAGATGAAATGGCTGAAGCCTAAATGATTTTTTGGAGAAAACTTTTAATTGAAAAAATATTTTATAAAATATAATTGGAATGGAATCTTATCTGGACGGATTAAATGATATTCAAAGACAAGCGGTAACAACAACGGAAGGGCCTGTATTAGTTGTTGCTGGACCTGGTTCAGGTAAGACTCGTGTATTGACCTATCGAATTGCACATTTAATTGAAAAGGGAGTTGCACCCTGGGAAATTTTGACACTTACTTTTACGAATAAGGCAGCGAAAGAAATGAAAGAGAGAATTTCTGGAGTCGTAGGTGAAAAAGCAAATCAAGTTTGGGCAGGAACATTTCACTCTATTTTCGCACGAATACTAAGAGTCGAAGCAGAGAAAATTGGCTTTCAATCCAATTTTACAATATATGATTCGGATGATACAAAAAGTATGATTGGAGCAATCATTCGAGAAATGAATTTAGAAAAAGAAGTATATAACGTCAATGCCATCAGAAGTAGAATTTCATCTGCAAAAAGTAATTTGATTTCTCCAAAAGCGTATGTACAAGATGAAGAATTGATGGCGCAAGATCGCATGTCAAAGCGTAATGTCTTTCATAAAATTTATGCTAAGTACACTGCTCGATGTAAACGTGCAGGCGCAATGGATTTTGATGATTTGCTATACCAACTTTTTATTCTTTTACATCAGAATAAGGATAACGTAAGAGAGAAGTACCAACAAAAATTTAAATATTTATTAGTAGATGAGTTTCAGGATACGAACTTTCTACAATATTCTATTTTGAAAAAACTAACTATTTATGAAGGTAGTCCACGAAACCTTTGTGTGGTGGGAGATGATGCCCAAAGTATCTATGCTTTTCGTGGAGCAACGATTGAAAATATTTTAGATTTTGAAAAAGAGTATAAAGGCTTACAAACGTTTAAATTAGAACAAAACTATCGATCTACCGAGCATATTGTACAAGCTGCTAATGAGGTCATTAAGCATAACAATAAGCAAATTCAAAAAAATATTTGGTCCGATAAAGGAAAAGGCGAAAAGATTAGAGTGATACAATGTTTAACTGATACGGAAGAAGGTCGGCGTATTGGTGATATGATTGTAGAGCAAAAGAACCGACTTCATTTTCGAAATTCCGATATAGCTATCTTATATAGAACGAATTCACAATCTAGAATTTTTGAAGAATATCTTCGTCGATATAATATCCTTTATCGCGTGTATGGAGGACTGTCTTTTTATCAAAGAAAAGAGGTTAAAGATTTTATTGCCTATTTGCGTTTGGCGATTAATCCTAGAGATGAAGAAGGATTTAGAAGAGTCGTTAATTATCCACGTCGAGGAATTGGAGCGGCAAGTATTCAAAAAATAAGTAAACTGGCTGGAGATACAGATACAACCATGTGGGACTGTATCGGTAAAGTGGATGTGAGTACTCGAGCAAAAAAATCATTGGCTGATTTTAAGAAGATGATTCAAGTGTTTAATAATAAAGCAGAAAAATCAGATGCTTATGAATTGGCTGAATATATAGGCCGACAAAGTGGATTGATAAAGTTATTAAAACAAGACACGACGGTAGAAGGACTGGGGCGATTAGAAAACGTAACTGGATTGTTGGATGGGATTAAAGAATTTGTAGAGAATGATGAAGTCTCAGAAATTACGCAACAAGTAGATAAATCATTAGTGAGTTATTTACAAAATATTGCTTTACTAACAGATGCAGACGATAAGAAAAAAGATGGTGATTTTGTAACACTGATGTCTGTCCATGCAGCCAAAGGATTGGAATTTAAATCTGTATTTGTAGTCGGTTTGGAAGAACAACTTTTCCCTTCTTTTATGTCTATGGAATCAGCCGATCAGATTGATGAGGAACGTCGTCTTTTTTATGTGGCTATTACTCGGGCAGAAGAAGCCTTAACGCTTAGCTTTGCAAAAGGACGTTACAAATTTGGGAAAATGCGATATAATTCTCCAAGTCGATTTCTTGGTGAAGTGGGAATTGGACATTTACAAAGCATGTCAGGATCAATTCCTGGACACAACCAAGAACAGCAAGCACCTACCCGCTCAAAAGTAATTGGTAATTTTAAAAACAATCGAAAAAGAGGAAAAGCAGCAAGTCAATTGAAAGTTGATCCAGCTAATTTTAAGCCGAGTCCAAGTAATACCATTAAAGAAGGGATGACTGTACTTCATATGAAGTTTGGGGAAGGAAAAGTTTTAAAAGTGGAAGGTCCGATAGGAGATAAACGAGCGACTATTATGTTTAAAGACGTTGAGTACTCTCCTAAAAAGTTGATTGTATTGAGGTTTGCAAAATTACAGATTCTGGAGAAAGCCTAACGTGGATTTTTGTAATTCCTTATCTTTCGTGTAAAAGATAGAAGGTTTTGTTGGAGAACAAGGTAGCCTGATCCCGTTGATGAAACTTCCTGCGGAAGTGAAACTGAAATTCGGGAATACGCCCATATTATTTATAATAGCAAAGATGATTTTTAACGATTAAGTTTGTCCAAAAAATAACTGATTTTACTAAAACATTGGGAGTTTTTAAACAAGTTCATTAAAAAATGATAAGTATACTTTTGGCATGCTAATGTAAACGACTTTTATGAATACTTCTCAGCACACAAAATTAATTAGAGATGAAGCTTATCGGATGGGCTTTGACTTTATTGGTTTTGCGAGAGCTGAAAAAATGGAAGAAGAAGCTTATCGTTTGGAAAAATGGTTGAATCAAGGAATGCATGGAAAGATGCATTACATGGAAAATCATTTTGAAAAACGAATTGATCCTCGCAAACTAGTAGAAGGTTCAAAATCCGTAATTACACTTTTGTATAATTACTTTCCAGATCAAGATCAAGAGGATACCTCCGCGCCTAAAATCTCTAAATACGCCTATGGTAAAGATTACCATTTTGTCATCAAGCATAAGTTAAAAGACCTTTTACAATTTATTCAAGATAAAATCGGTGAAGTTAGTGGTCGATGTTTTGTGGATTCTGCTCCAGTCTTAGAGCGAGATTGGGCAAAACGAAGCGGTACAGGTTGGATCGGAAAAAACACTTTATTAATTAACCCAAAACAAGGATCTTATTTTTTTTTGGCAGAACTGATTTTGGATTTAGAATTGAAGTATGATGGTCCCATGAAAGATTATTGTGGTCGTTGTACTCGATGTATTGAGGCTTGTCCTACAGAAGCGATTTCTGAAGAAGGATATATTGTAGATGGAAGCAAATGTATTTCTTATTTTACAATTGAATTAAAAGAAGCGATTCCAGAAGTCTATAAGAATCAATTTGAAAATTGGGCTTTTGGTTGTGATATCTGTCAAGAAGTTTGTCCTTGGAATCGTTTTTCAAAAAAACATCAAGAACCTGCGTTTGAACCACATCCGGAATTGTTGAAGATGACTCAGTCAGATTGGGTTGATTTGACAGAGGAGGTATTTAGAGAATTATTTCGAAAGTCCGCTGTGAAGCGAACAAAATTTAAAGGCTTGAAGAGAAATATCGATTTTCTAAAATAAGGATAGCAGCTTTTTTAGACTAATTTACCTGTTAAACAAAAGTGGGCAATACATTCACTTGCCCCCAAAACGAAGCAATTGAGCGGATTGTTTTCGTAAAATCATTAATGTCAATAGGTTTACGAACGTAAGCATTCGCACCGAAGTCATAACAAGTTTTTACATCAGATTCATGAGTAGAAGAAGAAAAAACAACAACAGGTAGTTTCTTAAATGCATCATGCGCGTAGAAATTCTGTAAAACTTCTACACCGCCTAAGCGTGGCATATTCAAATCTAATAAAATCAATGCAATGTCATCTAAGTTCTCATCTTTGATATAACTGATTAATTCCTGTCCATCAAAAACATGAACTAATTCATAAGGCAAAGCTAATTCCTTAAAGGCCATCTTAGTCAATTCTACGTCTGCTAGATTGTCCTCCGCTAATATCACTTTTTTTATAGCACTCATTATTCCTTTTGTGAGGTTTAGTTACAATGTAAAGTTTATCAATAAAAAATAAACCTATTTCTTTATACTCAAAAATCGTTCTAAAGTTGTCGATAGAGCCAGCTTTCTATAAAAAAAACAAAAAAAAACAGTTAAAAAGCTAAATATTGGTATCCTTTATAATGTATAATGGTCGATTTCTAGCGTTTGTATTCATTCGGCTCAAATATTCTCCAATAATACCGACAGCAATCATTTGTACACCTCCAATGAATAAAACACTAATCATTAAGGATGCCCAGCCGGGCTCATAATCTTCTAAAATATACCTTGAATATAGGGCATAAAGGGTCATGAAGAAGGCAAAAAAGGAGACTAAAAACCCAAAATAAGTGACGATTTTCAGAGGAAGATCTGAAAAGGCAGTAATACCATCAATTGCAAAACGGAGCATTTTGCGATAAGTATATCCGGTTTCGCCTTCATTTCGCTCTTGGCGATCATATTCAACGAAAGTCTGATTAAATCCAATCCAGGAAATCTGGCCTCTCAAATATTTACTTTTTTCGGGCATTTGCTTTAATACATCTACAATTTTACGGTCAATGATCCTAAAATCACCAGTATCTACAGGAATTGAAATAGAAGTGATTTTGGATAAGATTCGATAAAATTTCTTTGCGGTCCAGAGTTTAAGCCAACTTTCCCCTTGACGACTTCGGCGTCTAGCATAGACTACTTCGTAACCAGTTTGCATTTTTTTATATAAATCAAGGATGACTTCTGGAGGGTCCTGAAGATCTGCATCGATGATCACAACTGAAGCGCCAGTTGATTTATCCAAACCAGCACTTACGGCCACTTGATGACCAAAATTTCTACTAAAGTCAATATATTTAACTTCAGGATAACGATCAGCTAACTCTTTTACTAGTTCAATCGAACCATCTTTGCTGCCATCATTGACGAATATCAATTCATGTTCTACCGCTAGTTGTTGCATCACAGCCTGTAGTCTTTTTAGCAAAGGCCTTATGTTCGCTAATTCATTATATATCGGAATGATAACAGATATTTCCATATTCTCAGTTCTGTTTGTTAAGCAATGGGCTTATTGATTGACCATTACTAATAGCCTCCAAAGATAGTTCATTTCATTTTAATTGCTTCACTCAGAGCACAGTTATTATATTTGTAGAAAAATAGAGACCTTAGATCTTCATCTGATTTTTTTGATGATCTTTTAGAAAATAATTGTAGTCCAAAGATTTATACGTATGAAAAATTATTCCCTTTTTATTTTATTAGCTTTTTTGATTGGAATGGGGTGTGGAGAACCTAGCGTGCAATCAGAAAAACAAACACCTCAACCTAAATCAGTCACTCCAACTTCCGAAAAAATTACCTCTCCCAAAAGCGATAAGAAGACCATTGTTTTTTTCGGCAATAGTTTATCTGCAGGTTATGGTTTGGATCCTTCTCAAGGTTTTGTCGGTTTATTTGAAAAGCGAATAGATTCTTTAGCATACGATTATCAAGTGATCAATGCAGGCTTGAGTGGAGAAACAACTGCGGGAGGTGATAATCGCGTTGATTGGATTTTAGATCGGCAAAAGGTAGATGTTTTTGTTTTAGAATTAGGCGGAAATGATATGCTTCGAGGAGTAGATTTTGAACAATCATATAAAAATTTACAATCGATCATTACAAAAGTAAAGACCAAATATCCAAGTGCGAAAATTGTCCTTGCAGGGATGTTGGCTCCGCCAAATTTGGGAGATAAGTATACTACGGGCTTTAAAGAAATGTATCCAAAATTAGCAAAGATAAACGATACCGGATTGATTCCATTTTTATTGGATGGAGTAGCTGGAGATGCTACATTGAATTTGCCAGATGGTATTCATCCAAATGTTAAAGGACATCAGATAGTTTTAGAAAATATTTGGGGTATTTTACAGCCACTTTTATAGGACCTCGTGTCTAACTAACAATAAGCG
>CAYTVR010000063.1:7251-30856 GCA_964441245.1 uncultured Saprospiraceae bacterium
TAAGTTTTGTTCCAGAAAAAGGGTTAACTATTTTTGATATTCTGAATAGTATGTTTTTTTATTATGAAAAATGCGAATTAAGAACTAAATAAAAATAGGTTTTAAAAATCAATTAGTTATATTTTTTAATTTGATAATAGTAGTGTATGTGTTATATAACATGTTGATGTTTAGTGTTAAAATTTAGCCCCTAATTCGCGTGTACCATTAACTTGAACTCCGTCTTTACAATGTTTTAGCTTTGTATTTTTTGTTGTTTGACTGAGTATAAAGCAGTAAGAATATCTTTCTTAAAGTTATTTTAAGAAGAATTTTTTAGATCTTTATTCTACTTATTTTACGGTTATTCATACAAGTATCCACTAAGGCAATACAGATGTGAACAAGAAAATCACATTTTTTAAAGAAAATAATCCAACAAATAAAGGTGAGATGAAATCATTAGGATTTCATTAACCTAGAAATGGACTTAACAAGAAATAGCAGGTAAAATCAGGGTGTTAAGTTATGGACGTTTTTATTTTCGTTTTAGATAAAATACTCCAAATATTAGTAGTATAAAAGTCAAACCAATACCGAAAGGCCAGAAGGAAAAGGAATTGAATTGAGTGGGACTGATATCACCAATAATGATAGGGGCAGCCCAATAAAATGGATGAGCCATTCGGTTATCATGTTGATTGATGTATTGACGTTTGGCGATGGTCAAAGCTTGGTTTTTATTTTTTCCCTCACTCAGCCCTTGATAAAAACGAGTCATCAGGTCGGTCATGGCTTGGTCTTGTACACTCCATAAAGTAGCACAGATACTTTTAGCTCCAGCATAGGTAAAGGCCATAGCCAAACTTCGTATACCTGCTCCCTCTTGTAATTTGCCTGCTCCACCTTCGCAAGCACTTAGGGTCACTAATTCAGCATCCAAGGGAATATTATAGATTTGAGCAGCAGTAAGTGAATCAAAGTTACAAGTTAAAGATGTAGTATCGGTAAAACCAACTAAGGAAAAATCGGGATATTGGTCATTGGCCTTTGCGTGACTTGCGATGTGAATAAAAGCATAATTGGGGGCTAATTGCTGAAAGTTTTCTAGAGTAGCTTGACGATTGATAAGTGATTTTCCTGGAACAAGGGAGCAAATCGATTGGACTTCTACCTCGTTTTTAATTGGACCAAAATAATTGCTACGTAAATTTTGAGCATCCTGATAAGCGATTGGTTCATCAGAACAAGTTGGAAAATATGGCGCAAAGGCCAGCAATTCTCTTTTGATTTTTGGAGCTAATTGTTTTTGTTGAGCTTGGTTTAACAAGGTAGCAGAATAGGCATAACTGATCGCATATTTGTTTAATAGGTAGTCATATTCATTGTAGTTGCCAACTTGTTTTGCAGGCGTTTCCAATAATGCTTCAAATGGTAAATTGCCAAGTACTCCATCTGGAATGATCACTAAAGATTCTTTTCCTAATAATTGCGACTTAATTGGTTCAATCAATAATTGGTGTAACTCATGGGCTAAGGTACTATAGTCAACAGCTGTTTTGTTCCAAAGACTATCTGAAACTTGTTGTCCACTATATTTGAGCACGTGGCAGGAATAGATTGCTGATAATAATTGATCAACTTGTTGATTAAAATCTTTAGGTAAATCTGCCTGTACAAAATGTAGTTGTTTCGAATCGATAGTTAAGATAATGATTTTCTCTTTTCCTATAAAATACTCGATAACTGCTTGCTTGGGTTCTAAAAACTGAGCAATACTTACATGATCCAGTATTTTGATTCCATATTTTAATTGATGATAATTGGGATAACTGTTCTCAATATCTAGAATGATACTATCGTATTGGGCAGATTGAGTAAATATAGCTTTAGCGTAGGTGTTAATTTGAGTCGAATCACTAGCTATCTGGGCTTGAGTCCATTTTTCTTTACTTTGATTAATATTGGTCTGCAATTGTTTGGCTCGCTGACGTAAAGATTCTGGGATATCTGCATATTCTATTTTCCTATTCCGTTCTATTGCATTAAGTAAAGCGTTAGATTTACTCTTTTCCATAAGGCTTAATATCTTTTTCAGATATTGGTCTTCTTGTGTGACTTCATACATTTTAACAGTTGTTGCTAATGCATTTTCAAAGTGAAGATGTGTAGTTGAATTAAAATTAAATTGATCCTCGATGTCCACAAGTTCGTACTGGCGAAGCGTGTCAATAGATTCAACTGACCATTGGGCAGCTTGATAAGCTCTAACTAGGTCGCTCATTCTTTTTGTTTGTTGGTAAGATTCATTGTAGACTAAAGACCTTTCCAGCAGTATTCTTTTGGTTGCTAAAAGAGAGCGAAATCGACTTGCCATAAAGTTTTGCGACCAATCAATACTATCCTGAGAATCAATCATGCAATACTTTAATGCTTCCTCGCAAGTTTCAATGGCTGCTTCATAATTTCCTAGTTTCCGATAAGACCTACTGAGTATGGACATTGTTTCTAAGGCCTCAATGCTATTGGGCTTTAGTTTTTGCTGCTGGATGTCTAAGGCACTTTTTAAATAATCTAATGAAGCCATACAATTACCGGATAAACATAAGACATCTCCAATATTTTGTTTAGTCTTGGCAACTTCCAATCCATCCAATCCATGAATTTCTATATATTGGTTCAGTGCTTTTTGGAAGTTTTCAAGAGCCAGATTATATTCTTTTTTTAAGTGATAAATTGAACCAATATATCGGTAAGCTAAGGGCAAATGTTTCCTGTGTTTTCCCTCTGGGTTTATAGCAATAATTTTTTTAAAATAAGTCAAGGCCTGTTTGTAATCGCCTTTTTTTAGATAAGCACCACCTACAGATCCATAATAAGTTAGTCTTATTTGTAACCGGTTTCTCAACGATTTTTCACCAGAAAGTTCAGGTATTAAGGCTAAACCTTGGTAAAAATAACGTATTGCCTTTTCGTTTTCTAAGTTATCAGAATAAGTATTCCCTAAATTTAGATACAAAACGATTTTATCCATTATAATTGATTGCTCAGTAGCATATTGAGTGTTGGCCAATTGAAATTGCTGAAGAGAATAAAGATAAGATTGAATAGATTGTTCATAGTCTCCTGTTTTTCTTAAAGCTGATCCATGAATGGGTAGAACTCTTCTACGTTTAGCATGGGGATATTTTGGATGATTTTCTAAGCGTTTTAAACTCTTATTGGTTGATACAATAGCTTTATCGTGTTGTTCTATAACATAATGTACCAAAGCACGGTGGTAGTGAAAAATCCAGGTTTCAGGAGCATGAACTCCTAACTTCGCTTCCATTATTATTTGCCCTTTCCTAATCATATCCAATCCTGCTTCTTTATCGGAAGAAGTAAAAAAATGACAAATCCCACGAAAAGACCAGTTTATCGCTAACTGTGTGGAATCCATTTCAGGATTAATTTTCCACTCCTCAATATTTTTCATAGCCAATTCCATAGCTGATGGATACAGGTGAGCATCCCAAGCATTTTGAACAAAGGTAGTTTTTACACGCATCAACCAATTGACTTTTTGGGCCTGTTCAAAAATAACTTCTGCCTTTTCTAAATAAACGGTTGCGCTATCTACGTTTGAAAAAGCGTAAAACCCCTCGGCTTTCTCAAAATAAAATATAGCTAAAGTGGTATCTACTTCGTTAGACAAAAGCTTAGGAGTGGAGCATAAAAAGAAACATGCAATAAGAATGAAATAGTTGGGTAATTTCAAAATAGGATAACTCATAGTTAATTTTATAAAGTATGTTTTTACCAAAATATCCATTTTGAAGCTAAAAACGTAAACAATTTGCCATAAATAAAGATTTAGTTTTAATTTATGAGTTCTTAATATACTTTTGTGAAATTGTTTAAAAATAGTTCAATATGTAAACGCAAGACTAGGGGGTCTTAAATCTAATCTTTTCGCACAAACGGCCATTATTAAACAACTTCATAGCTGCACTACAACTTCTTATTTCTTGAGATTTCTTTAAGAATAGACAGGAAGAAAAATTTAACTCCTGCTACAAAGAGTTACCAAAAATTTAATAAAAAATATCTTTAAGAGCTTAATTCTTCTGTAAAAACTTACTTATTCATCTGGTCCATGAGAATACCAAAGTAGTAGCCGTTGGAACAAATGTAGCTTACTAAGGCTACTAACATCAACCTTTTCTATTCGAATGGGGCGCTTGGGTAGCTTTGAGGGGTAAATGGGAAAAGGGGTTTCTAATTTTAGTTTGAAAAGTTTTAACTTTGGAGAAAAGAAGTAATTATGCAAAAGGTTTAACTTCTTTTGTGTAAGAACTAACAATTTACTGCTTTTGCAATATTTTTTATTCACTCCAACTTTTTGGAGGAGTCTATTTTAAAATAACTTTTATATTAAAAGGCTAAACTTTTACTAAAGAGTGGTTACATATTTATTTAACAAATGGATAGATTGATGTATACGGATAGTGAGTTGCTCAAAATGGTTAGAGAGGGTAGAGGAAGCAATGCATATGAGAAAGCTTTGCGTTTTTTGTACCAAACGCATAAATCTACGATGGTTCAGCGTCTTTGTGGTATGAAGTATCGATTTGCTGAAGATGATGCGATGGGGATTTATCATCAAGCTATTACAATTTTGGTTCAAAAAATTTTACAGAAGGGGATAAAAGCTCAAAATATCGGTGGTTATCTTTGGGGAATTTGCCAACGCTTATCTCTCCAGCATGTAGATAAATCTATCAGAACTCGGAGAAATATTGATAAGTATAGTCGGAGTCAAGAATCACCAATTGTGCAAAACGAAGGAGAGCAACAATTGATCAATCAGGCCTATCAATCCCTTTTTCAGAAAATTACAAGTGGAATAGGTGATAAGTGCAAAAAGATATTATTGTCACGACAGATGCAATATTCCTATCGGGAAATTGCGCTTCAACTTAATCCGACTGCACCTTCTAGTGATGAAGTCATTAGAGTCACAGCAGGAAGATGTAAGAAAAAATTAATCGCAATGATAGAGGCTCAACCCAAAATCAAAGCAACAATAGATGAACTTTTAGGTCAGGAATAATTATTCGCTTATCATGCAAGAATATACAATAGAATATATCATTCAGTATTTGCGAAAACAGCTGCCGCAAGAAGAGCAGTTTGTATTTGAACAAGCCCTCAGTGAGCAAAGCCTTCTGAGAAAGGAGGTTCGCGAAATCGAGGAAATATTACTGCTACAAAAAATAGAAGATTACTTAAAGCATGAACTTCCACCTGAGGAAAAATTAGCCTTCCAACAAAAAATTCAAAAAAATGCAGATTTACAAAGCAAAATAAAATCGGTACAACGAGCAGATCAGTTTTTGGATGAATGGATACAAGCAGATATTCTCGATGATGTTGAGCGGATTGCCCAATCAACGAATATTGAAGAAGAGTTACCCACTGTTCAGTCCAATGACTCACCTTCAAGAAGTCAAGGTATCAAACGCTTTAAATGGACAGTAGCGGCGGGTTTCCTATTGATATCTAGCTTTGGATTTTACTTTTTGTATTTACCGAGTCAGCATAGTAACAGAGCAATTGTTGAGGAGGTATATGAAGCTTATCCAGGTCGAGGTAATTTACTCACTTTGGATTCTTCTGCTTTAGCCAGTAGTTTCCATAAAGGAATGGCATTATATGATGAAGCTAAATATGCAGAAGCTATAACTCATTTAAAAGAAGTTTCAATTGATGATCCATCTTATTGGATGACTCAGGTGTATCTAGGAAATGCTTTGATGTCCGAGAAAAATCCAGCAGCTGCAATTCCAGTTTTAGCGAATATCACTCAACAATCCTCTTACCAAGATCAAGGCTTATGGTATTTGGCTTTAGCTCAATTACAAAATGGAGAAGTAGCAGCAGCCAATCAAACCTTAGATCAACTTTTAAGAATTACTGAAGACAATTTTTATCGAAAAAAAGCTCAAAAAGTCAAGAAGAGAATAGGATATTTTTGGCGTAATTGGCCTGGAGTCAATTAATGATTCGAAGAGCATGTCCCAATGAAAACTTAACATCATTTCAACGGAGATCACTTTGTTTTAGGATAAAGTCTATTATATTGTGATGATTATGAATAATCTTAGTCGATCTTTTGCGGTAGGAATTACCTTATTACTTATAGGAGTAGTGGTTTATTATTTCAGTGATATTGTTGCCTATGTATTGGTCGCGTGGGTTTTATCTTTAGTAGGGCAACCCTTTATGCGATTTTTTCAAACTAAGTTGAGCATCGGGCGTTTTCGAGCAGGCCCTGTTGTGAGTGCTATTTTAACGCTTCTTTGTTTCTTTATTATTTCAACAGCATTGATCTGGATGTTTGTGCCATTAGTAGTAGAACAAGCTCGAAATTTAACAGGAGTTGATTACACTTCTATTACCAAAGCGCTTGAAGTTCCTTTGACACAGTTGAATAATTGGTTGATTGAAACGGGATTGATTGAGCCGAATGATTCGGTAGAATTGGAATTGCAACACGGACTGAAAAATTGGTTTGAGCCAGCAAAAATCAGTACTTTTTTTCGATCTCTTTTAGGCGTTGCGGGTAATTTAATATTTGCAATGTTTTCTATTGTTTTTATCACTTTTTTCTTTTTAAAAGAGCAAGGATTATTTGCCAGTTTCTTAATGGCGATTGTTCCGCAAAAGCATGAAGAGCATATTAAAAACGCATTAGAGGATATTACGAAATTATTGACAAGATATTTTGGTGGGATTCTAATTCAGATGACTACAATTACTTTATTTGTTTCGATTTTATTAGGGATACTTGGCGTAAAAAATGCTTTATTAATCGGTTTTTTCGCAGCCATAATTAATGTCATTCCATATCTGGGGCCTTTCATTGGAGCTATGTTTGGTATTTTTATTACGATATCTTCTAACCTTGATTTAGATTTTTATGCAGAAATGCTACCTCTAATTTTTAAAGTAATTGCTGTTTTTGCAGCTATGCAAATGTTGGATAATTTTCTTTTACAACCTTACATCTTTTCAAATAGTGTATTAGCACATCCTTTGGAGATTTTTATTGTCATCATGGTAGGCGCACAACTAAATGGTATTTCAGGAATGATTCTAGCGATTCCTGCTTATACGGTGATTCGAGTGATCGCAAGAGTCTTTCTAGGAGAATATAAAATAGTGCAAAAACTGACAGGAGGGATGGAAGAAGGAATTGGATAAGCATAGTAGTAGGTTGACTATTTTGATAAAAAAGTAGCCAACCTACTGTATAAAACAACTACTATTTGTTGTCTTGCTTCGCAAAAACTTTTTTCAATAAATCTGTTTTTCTTTCAGAAACATTGTGTCGAATACCTTTCTCCTTTTTTTCTACCATAGAGAAAAGCCCCTTCAAAGCCTGCTGTGTTACATAATCATTTAGATCAGGATTTACTTTTTTGATAAAAGGAATCTTATTGTAAGCAGTCATTGCATCTTTCCAGTATTTAGTAGCATTTACTTTATCCAAAGAGTTTCCAATTTTAGGACTGAAAGCTTGATACAATTGAGTGTTGGTACTTCGATTTAGATAATTGGTAGCTGAATTATCCGCTCCCATCAAAATATCCATAGCATCAGCAAAAGACATTTGCTTAATAGCGCTAACGAAAATAGGTTTGGCGGACTTAGCAGCATCTTCAGCTCCACGATTAAGGAGTTCCACCATTTTATCCTCAACATTTGTAAAACCTGGAATGACTTTTAGCTTGCTAGTGACTTGTCGAACTTCTTCTGGTAATAAAATTTTATAGGCACTTTTTAAATAGCCATCTCTAGCAGAAAGTCTATCTGCACCTTGGCTGATACCAACGTTGAGGGCTTCTTTTAAACCAAGACCAATTTGATCATTGGTCAGTGCACCACTTTCCAACATGGAACCTGCCACTTGTTGTAATTCAGCACAAGCAGTTAGCTGAAACATGACGAGTAAGAATGCGATTTTTTTAATCATTTTTTTGAATTTTATAAAAGTAATATTGGAGTTATTTAAGAATTCGAAAAGAGCTTCGATTTGAACGAAAAAATCATTTCGCAAGCATTTTTAGCGTTTTTGAACAACTTCACTTTGTGTGTTCGATAAATATTTTGCGCTAGAGGTAGCTAAAGCATCGTTCATTTAAACATGAACTTAGATACCTTTATGACTCAAAAGTTTAATCTGGTAACGCAATTCTTGAACCAATTTTATGTTATAGAAATGATAAAATTGCTGACTAGTGACTTAGCCTGCATAAAAAGTTAAACAAGATCCACATAAACAACCATTGTATTTTGTTCTCAGCATTTCACGAGTACTTTGATGTACTTGTTTTTCGTGACACCAACAAGTATCATCTTGGTAGCAAATAAATGGGCCTTGACAACGAGGGCATTGATTGACAAAACTTTCTGTTTCTTCGACATAGGAACTATGAACTCGATGACCTGGAATAGGATTTTGTTTTCGAATTCTAAGCGTGACTTCTTGTATGGTACTAAATTGATGTTTTAAACTATAAATAATATTATCTGTCAACGTTTCGAGCAATCGAACCGTTTGCTTCATCTCGGTTTGACAAATTAGATAAATCGTTTCATAGTTGATAGTATGTTGTAGATCATCAGTTTCAGCAGCAGCTTGATAGGAAGTTTCTATGTATATGTCTATGATAAAATTATTTCCGATGATTTGCTCTTCTTCATATACACCATGATAAGCATAAAACTGCATACCTTCTAAAGCAATTTTTCCCATGAAAAGTAATTGTTTTTTAATGTGAACATTAGAGGTAAGTGCTGAAAGCACTTACTGACGAATCAACTCAAAGGTACATATTTTTAAGATTTTGAACTTGAATCTTCTTTATCTAGTCATTTTATGACAAAGAACGTGTGAAAAATCATAAAAGAGACAAATCTGTGGCAATATGATTGTTGATAAATCCTTACTTTTGTAGTACAAAACCAAACCAAATCAGATCACTTTCGTAAAAAGGATTAAAACTAAATTATCATGCAAGAAAATGGAAAATTAAACGGAGTCATTCATAGTGAAAAATCGGCTAAACAAGATCGATTTCAAGGACATGATTACTACAATATCGATGAGTTATTGGATCAAGATCACTTATTAGCTCGAGACGCTGTGCGTACTTGGGTAAAACAAGAAGTAAGTCCAATCATTGAAGATTACGCCAATAGAGCAGAGTGTCCACATCATTTATTTAAAGGCCTAGCAGAAATAGGCGCTTTTGGTCCAAGTTTGCCAGTTGAATATGGTGGCGGAGGAATGGACGAGATTGCTTATGGAGTGATCATGCAAGAATTGGAAAGAGGAGATTCTGGTATTCGATCTATGGCCTCTGTTCAAGGATCATTAGTGATGTATCCTATCTTTAAATTTGGATCAGAAGAACAAAAGAGAAAGTATCTGCCTAAGTTAGGAAGTGGAGAGTTTATTGGTTGTTTCGGCTTGACCGAACCGGATCATGGCTCTAATCCTAGTGGAATGATAACGAACATTAAGGACGATGGAGATGCTTATATTCTTAATGGAGCAAAAATGTGGATTACCAATTCGCCGGTAGCTGATGTCGCGGTAGTATGGGCTAAAGATGAAGCTGGAAAGATTAGAGGAATGATTGTAGAAAAAGGCTGGAAAGGTTTTTCTACACCTGAAATTCATGGTAAATGGTCTTTGAGAGCATCGATCACAGGTGAATTAGTTTTTGAAGATGTCCGTGTACCGAAGAGCAATGTATTTCCAGAAATTCAAAGTTTGAGAGGACCATTATCCTGTTTATCTAAAGCACGATATGGCATCGCATGGGGAGCAATTGGAGCAGCGATGGATTGTTACGATTCAGCTTTACGTTATTCGCAAGAACGAATTCAATTTGGAAAACCAATTGGTCAATTTCAGTTGACACAAAAAAAATTAGCTGAAATGATTACCGAAATCACCAAAGCACAATTATTGGCTTGGCGCTTGGGGACTTTGGCAAATAAAGGCAAAGCGAGTTCCGCACAAATTTCTATGGCTAAACGGAACAATGTAAACATGGCTTTAGAAATCGCTCGGGAAGCTCGTCAAATACATGGAGGAATGGGGATTACTAATGAATATCCAGTGATGCGCCATATGATGAATTTAGAAACCGTATTGACTTATGAAGGAACCCACGATATCCATTTATTAATTACAGGAATGGATATTACCGGCTTAAACGCTTTTAGTTAATTCATAGCTCAAACAAAATATTACAGAACAAATGCATAAGTGCGGAGTTCTTCTAAAGGTTTAAGAGTTCGTTAATGAACTCTTAAACCTTTACTTTTTGATACTTTTAGCATTATTTTCGTATTAATATAGTAGAAGAAAAGTTGAAAATGACTTGATACGATCAACTTTGTAGGCATTTTTATGGTTTTTAAGTAAATCAGAAGATAAAATCACTTGATTAAAACAAAAATGTACTTATTTAACGTTAATAATAAAGAAATCGGATTAGATTTTGAATAGTATTTATGCATACATATACAATGTAGAATAAACCAAAGTGTTATGTTGAACCGAATTTTAATCTTTGCAGTTTCCTTTTTTGTATTTATCCTGCCAGATAATGTTCTTGGGCAAGATAAACCTATCGTCTTGAAGAATCCTTCTTTTGAAGATGTACCACACGTTGGTGGAGAATTATACAACCGAGCTCCAAAAGGCTGGTATGACTGTGGTCAGGCCAATGAAACACCTCCAGATATTCAACCTAATTTAGATCCTTTTAAAGAACCGTTTTTTGGAGTAACTACCAAAGCTTATGATGGGGAAACTTACCTAGGAATGGTGGTAAGAGACAATGATACTTATGAAGGAGTAGGGCAACGCTTACCGCAAGGAGGAGCATTAGAACCAGGTCAGTGTTATGAGATGAGTATGCATTTAGCTCGTTCTGATACTTATGTAAGTTTAGGTCGAAGTGAGGGAAATGAGGGTAAACCCATGAATTATACCGAACCGATTAAAATAAGAATATACGGAGCCAATGGATATTGTGGAAAAACGGAAATGCTAGCGGAAACAGAATTAGCTAAAAATACGATTTGGAAAAAGAACAAATTACGTTTTGAACCCACTCAGCGACATCGGTTTATTTTGATTCAAGCTTTCTATAAAACACCAACCTTATTGCCATACAATGGAAATGTATTAGTTGATAATCTTTCTGATATTGTGCCCGTTCCTTGTGATGATAATGCACCTGTTAATGAGCCAGATGAGCCTTTAGCTTCCATTGATAATATTCCTCCTTCCACGAAGGTGAATGTAAAACCTCCTAAAAAAAATCCTGAACCAACTCCAAAACCTAAAACAGAACCTAAGGTGGAAAAACCAGATGTGATACCACCTAGTTACAACAATCCTCCAGAAAAGCCAAAATTGAAACCTAAGAAAGAAAAAACGATTAAAGCTTTAGATCGAAAACGGATTTGGAGGGGGCAAGTTATTCAGATTAGCAAACTTTATTTTGAAATTGATCAATCACAGATCAATGAAGACTCTTATAAAGTACTAGATGAAATCTATGATTTTTTGGTCAAACATGATGATGTGCATATAGAACTAAGAGGACATACTAATAGTAACTGTGAAGAGGCCTTTTGTAATGACCTTTCTAAGGCTCGAGCAAAAGCTGTTGCAGACTATTTATTTAATAAAGGCATTTCTGCTCAACGCTTGACCTATCAAGGATATGGTAAGAAAAAACCTTTAGCCTCTAATAATTATGCTGCGGGTAGAAGAAAAAATCAGCGGGTAGAAATTAAGATCATCAAATTGGGGAAATAAATTTCATTTAAAAGGATATTTTTAGTAAAAAAAGAACTGCAAGGTGTGTCCATGTAGTTCTTTTTTTCGTCTTATAACTGTAGCTTTATGCTTCTAATCATTTAAAGTAATTGGAGAAAATGAACGATACTTTCGCTCGAATACAAAAAGCGATTTTTAAACTACCGAATACGCTGTTATTTAAAAGACAGGTTTTTCAATGGGCGACTGAATTTGAAACAGTATGCTATTTGGATAGCAATGATTATCCACAAGAGTTAGAAAATAGTTATGATTGTTTGGTCGCAGTTGGTATGGAATCAGAATTGCGGATAGATCAGGAGAGTGGAGGTGACCCTTTTTTACAATTACAAAATTACTATGAATCTAAAAAAGATTGGCTCTTTGGTTTTTTAAGCTATGACCTGAAAAATGATATTGAAGACTTGAAGTCTGAAAATAAAGATGGTCTTGATTTTCCCAAAATGCATTTTTTTCAAGCGTCCTACATCTTAAAAATTAAAGACGGATGGGTAGATATTGAAAGTAAAAAAAATCCACCAGCTAATATTTTTCAACAAATATCAACGATAACATTTCCATCAAAAAAAGAGAGCATTTTTTCAGCAATACCACAATTGCAAGCACGAATATCCAAAGCGGAATACTTAGCAACCATTCGATCTATTCGAGAGCATTTACATCAAGGAGATATTTATGAAATGAATTTTTGTCAAGAGTTTTATGCTGAAAATTGTGAGGCCAATATTTCGCAATTATTTCAAAAATTAAATCGAATTGCCAAAGCACCTTTTTCCGCTTATTACCAACTAGGAGTACATCATCTGCTCTCGTCAAGTCCAGAAAGATTTTTAAAAAAGATCGGATCGAAATTAATTTCACAACCCATCAAAGGAACAAGCAAAAGAGGTGAAACAGAAGTTGAAGATGGCCGACTTAAAAAAGCACTTTCAGAAAGTCAGAAAGATCGATCTGAAAATGTAATGATTGTTGATTTGGTACGCAATGACTTGGCCAAAAGTTGTAAAGCTGGATCAGTCAAGGTGGAAGAACTCTTTAAAATTTATCCTTTTGAACAAGTATTTCAAATGATTTCCACAATAAGTGGAGAACTCCATCCTGAAACTCATTTTGTAGAAGCGATCAAAAATGCTTTTCCTATGGGATCGATGACTGGAGCACCTAAGATTCGAAGCATGAAGTTGATTGAACATTATGAGCAATCAAGGCGAGGTTTGTACTCTGGCGCGATTGGTTATATTACTCCTGAAGGGGATTTTGATTTTAACGTAGTCATTCGAAGCATTTTGTATAATGCTCAACATCAATATCTTTCCTATCAGGTAGGAGGTGCGATTGTTTACGATTCCGTTCCGGAAAATGAATATGAAGAATGTTTGCTTAAAGCAAAAGGCATGCTACAAGCAATGGGGATTAAAAATCTTTAGAAACCTTTAAAAAGATTATCGAACCTTTTCTTTTCTCTTTAACTCACCGCTGAAAATTAATTGACTTCAAAACCTATTTTTTTTAAGTCTTCATAAAAGTGAGGATAAGATTTGACCACCACCATTGGTTCTGCGATTTTGATGTGATCATACATCGCTAATGGTGCAAATGCCATCGCCATCCGGTGATCTTCATAGGTTGAAAACTGAGGCTCATTTAATTTTGCTTGACCTTTGACACTACATTGAACATCATCCTTAGCACTCGTTTCTGAAAAATCAACTTGTACTTTTTTTAATTCTGTATGAAGCGCTGCGACTCGATCGGTCTCTTTGATTTTCAATGTTTCCAAACCTTCAAAGCTCGCTTCTACGCCAAGTCCACCACAGATAACAGCAAGGGATTGAGCAATATCGGGGCATTTGATAAAATTCCAATGGAACGGAGGGATATTCTCTTGTTTTGATTTAGTGAGGTGAACCCCTTTTGTATTGAATTGTGTGCTTACGCCAAAATGGGTCATCATTTTCGTAAGGATAGCATCACCTTGCGTACTATCCTCATACAAACCATTGAGTTGCAAATCTAAATCATCCGCAAAAGCAGCCATCGCATAATAGTAAGAAGCTGCCGACCAATCGGCCTCTACTTTGAAAGGCTTGGCTTCATAATCTTGCGGAGCAATGATGATTTGATTGCCATTTTTCCAGTGATGCTGTATGCCAAAATGTTTCATCAAACCTAAGGTCATATTGATGTAAGGTAGAGATACAATTTTGCCTTCCAAACTTAGCTCTAGTCCATTAGGTAAAATGGGCGCAATCATCAATAAGGCTGAAGTAAATTGACTACTAATATTAGCAGGAATACTTAAACGGTGAGAAGCTTTAATCTTTGGTGGATTGATTTGTAATGGCGGATAACCAGGCTTTTCAAGGTAAGTGATATCGGCACCAATTTGATTTAGAGCATCGACCAAAACACCGATGGGTCTTTGTTTCATTCTTTCCGAACCAGTGAGCACTTGGACATTATCTTGTAAAGCGAGATAGGCAGTCATAAAACGAAAAGTAGTTCCAGCCGCTCCTGCATCATATACAATACTGTCCTTGGCTATCAACTTTTGAAGGGTTTCTGTATCTCTCGATGTCGATATGTTTTCTATATCAAAATGTTCCCTACACAATGCTCTAATAATCAATGCTCGATTACTAATACTTTTAGAACCATCTAGACTAATTTCGCCTTTGATTGAGCGATCTTTTTTACTGAGGGTATAAATCATTTTGCTATGGTGTTTAGAAACATTTAATTGCTTTCTTCTAGTAAAAGCGAAAGTACAAAATACTTTAAATTAGGGGACTACTTCTTTTTATAAAAAAATCAGAAATCGCTTAGCAATTTCTGATTTTATGGCTTGAATTATAGTGAAAAATGTAAGAATAGAATACTATAATTAATAAGATATTTTATTCCTCTTCTTCGTGTTTTTTATCATTTTGTTTTTCTGGAGCAGGCAAACCTCTTTCTCGTTTGTCTTCCATTCGACGATCCGCTCTAATTTGGCTTGCTTTATTATATGCCTTGATGATTTCTTTTACCAACCGATGTCGAACTACATCATCAGTACTTAAGGAAACGATAGAAATTCCTTTTACATCTTTTAAAATATCTAGCGCTAATCTTAGACCAGAATTCTGGTTGCGAGGTAAATCAATCTGAGACATATCCCCAGTAATGATCGTTTTGGCCGAAGGGCCGATTCTCGTTAAAAACATTTTGATTTGCATAGAAGAAGCGTTTTGAGCTTCATCCAAAATAATAAAGGCATTGTCTAAAGTACGACCTCTCATAAATGCCAAAGGCGCAACTTCAATCACTCGATTGGTCATGAAAAAGTTGAGTTTTTCCAATGGCAGCATATCATTAAGTGAATCATAAAGTGGTCGTAAATAAGGATCTACTTTATCTTTTAAATCACCAGGAAGAAAACCTAGGCTTTCACCAGCTTCCACAGCTGGCCGAGTCAAAATAATTCGTTTAACTGTTTTATTTTTCAAGGCTCGAACCGCTAAAGCTACAGCCATGTACGTTTTACCTGTACCGGCTGGTCCGAGCGCGAATACAATATCGTTCTCTTCTGAGGCTTCCACCAAATGTTTCTGATTACGTGTTTTGGCTTTTATAGCTCTTCCACCACGACCATGGACAATAGTCGAATTTCCATTTCCATTCCCTAACTTAGTTTCGTAAGGATTTTCTCCGTTCAACAGGTCTTCTACGGTTTGTACCGTCAACTCTTTTCGTTCTCTTAAGAGACGAATCATCATTTCTACTTTACTTTTAGCTTTTTGTGTATCTTTTTTTTCACCAATAAGTTTGATGCTGCTACCTCTAGAAGTAATGGTAATCGCAGGGAAAGCTTTGCGAAGAAGATTTAATTTTACATTTTTTTGGCCAAATAGATCGATTGGATCAATGCCTTCTATGGTTAGAATTATTTCGCTCAATATTAGATTTGTTTGAAGTTTATCAGTTAATTTAGGGTAAATTTATGTAATTAGCATTACTTAAAAAACAACTTTTCGTTATTTAAACGAAAAGTAATGAGAAATCATTGATTTGCGAATTCAAGTGAGTTGGTTTTTCTATTTAAAAAACTGCAATCATTATGCCTATTGTTACTTTTACCTCTGATTTTGGCCTAACAGATTATTATGCGGCGGTCATCAAGGGTGCACTTTTAAGCGCTAACCAACAATTAAATATTGTTGATATAAGCCATAACGTAAAAATGCATGACATAGTTCAGGGAGCTTTTATATTAAATAATGCTTATCCTAGTTTTCCGGAAGGAACCATTCATGTGATAAGTGTTAATAATTTCAATACTGGCAAGGAATGTTATCTGGCCGTTCGTAAAGATGGGCATTATTTTTTAGGTGCGGACAATGGATTGTTTTCTTTGATGTGGGACGAAACGCCTAGTGATATTTATGAATTAGAATTGGATCGTAATAGTGACTTTCCGATGAAAGATATTTTCGCGAAAGCGGTGAGTCATATCACCAGGGAGCTACCTTTTAATGAAATTGGCATTTTACTAGATGATATAGAACGAAGGATCAGTATCCAACCCATTATCAGTAAGTCGACCATCAAAGGATCAGTCATACATGTGGATAATTATGAAAATGTCATTGTTAACATTAGCAAAGGATTATTGGAACGAGTCGGACATGGACGAAATTTTTCTCTATTTTTTAAACGGCATGATCCAATTACCAAATTGAGTCGAGGATATACGGATGTACCAGTAGGGGAGACCTTGTGCTTTATCAATACTGCGGGGTATCTTGAAATTGCGATTAATATGGGGCAAGCAGCAAGCATGTTAGGTTTGAAAACAGATGATTCTGTACAGATTGATTTTTATGAATAGGTCTGTCTTGATGGTGAGGTGTTGAATGTCTTCAAAATTTAAAAATGTACTTTTTATATTTCTAAAGAGAATGATTAAACGAATTGTCAAACTAACTTTTCAAAAAGATAAAACAGAAAAATTCATTACTGTTTTTAACACCAATAAGAAAAAAATTAGAAATTTTCCAGGCTGTAATTATCTGGAAGTTTGGCGCAGCAAAGAGCAACCCCATATTTTTTTTACGTATAGCTTTTGGGACGATGAAACAGCTTTGAATAATTATCGCCATTCCGAGGTATTCAAAAAGACCTGGGCGAATACAAAAGTCCTTTTTTCGGATCGACCTGAAGCATGGACCGTAGAATTACATGATATTGTAAGGGTATAAAATATGAGGAATAATGAAAACGCCTAGTTGTTTACGATTTTGGGGTTCCTGACTCCTTTATTCTGAGCGTAGACTTCTACTTTCTTTGTCCAACCAACAAAAAATAGAGGAAACGAAGCAAATTCTCTTAAAAAACCAACGCTTAATCAAATCTACTTTACTCTCTCTTTAAATAATCTTAATTTTACCTTCCTAACAAAGCGCATATGACTACAGTAAAGTTAAAAGAATACAATATTTATATTGGTGATGTTTGGGAGACCTTTAAGGATTTTCTTAAAGAAGGCGCTTATCTCAAACCCTTGATCATTGTTGATGAAAATACTCGACGAGATTGTTTACCTCTTTTTTTAGAAAAAAGTGGACTCAAAGAATATGTGATCATTGACACCTTATCGGGTGAAATCAATAAGAACCTCCGAACTTGTGAAAGCATTTGGGGAGAGATGATGACGGCGAAAGCCAATCGCCAATCTTTGGCCATTAATTTGGGTGGCGGAGTGATTGGAGATATGGGGGGATTTTGTGCCTCTACTTTTAAACGTGGCATGGACTTTATTCAGGTACCGACGACTTTGTTATCGCAAGTAGATTCTTCGATTGGAGGTAAATTAGGGATTGATTTTGGCCCACTAAAAAATAGTATAGGGCTTTTTAAAAATCCAAAAGCTGTTTTTATTGATCCTATTTTTTACGATACTTTAGATCCAAGAGAATTTCGAAGTGGATTTGCAGAAGTCATCAAGCATAGTTTGATCGCCGATCAAGAACAATGGAAAATATTACAAAACTTAGAACAAGTAGCTGACTTTGATTGGCAACAATTATTGGTTCCTTCCTTAACGATTAAAAAACGGATTGTGGAAGAGGATCCTTTTGAAAAAGGAATTCGAAAAGCACTAAATTTTGGACACACCATTGGACATGCGATCGAAGGAGATGCTTTAATGAAAGGAATATCTTTATTACATGGAGAAGCAATAGCTGTAGGAATGGTTTGCGAAGCTTGGTT
Organism: uncultured Saprospiraceae bacterium; assembly: GCA_964441245.1. GTDB lineage: Bacteria > Bacteroidota > Bacteroidia > Chitinophagales > Saprospiraceae > JALZUU01. The sequence continues at coordinate 25,397 of CAYTVR010000063.1, forward strand.
AAGTTATAAAATAGCTGGCTTGGCCCAAAAAGATCTAGAAGAGATCACTCAATTCATTTTGCATCACTATGGTCGTTATGACTTTCCAAAGTTAAGGTTTCCGAAATTTTTAGAACTCATGCGGCAGGATAAAAAAAATGAGACCAATCAAATCAACTTTACTATGCTAAAATCACCTGGAGAAGCGTTAATTAACCAGTTTTGTAGTGATTCCTTAATCGAAGATAGTTTACATTATTTCTTAGATCTTTAGTGAAAAATAAGCGATAAGCGCTCTCAAAAAACTTGCTGCCCTAAAGAATTTGGGAAATTGACACTTTTTTAAGGCAATTGCGTATCAAATAGTATATTTGTATGCTCTTAAGTAGTGATGTTCGTTATCAAAACATCCTCTTAAATTAAGCATACTATTTAAAAACAGAATTATCTATGGAGAATTCACCGCAGATTGAACAGGTGGAACCTACTGAAGATTGGAGACCAGCAAAGTACCGAAAGATCGTCAAGAGCCTTTGGTTTCTAACTATTGGAGGTATCCTTGCTTTTGTATTGTTCATGGTCGTTTTATCTTTTCAAGACTTACCTACCTTTGAAGAGCTGGAAAACCCTAAGAGTAATTTAGCCTCAGAAGTCTATGCAGCGGATGGTTCTGTATTAGGTCGCTATTATATTGAAAATAGGATTCCAGTTTCTTACGAACAACTTTCTCCTAATTTAGTGAAAGCTTTAGTCGCAACTGAAGATGAACGTTATTATAAGCATTCAGGCATTGACTTGGAAGCGCTATCGCGGGTATTGGTTCGTACAGTGGTTTTACAAGAAAAAAGTGGAGGTGGTGGCTCTACGATCACACAGCAATTAGCCAAGTTACTTTATTCCGATCGTGATTTTCGAGGAATGAATAAGTTGCAAAAAGTATTTGCACTTGCTACACGGAAATTTAAGGAATGGATCACTGCAGTAAAATTAGAACGAAGTTACACCAAGGAAGAGATCATTGCCATGTATCTCAATAAATTCAATTTTATCAATGGTGCTTATGGAATTAAGGCCGCATCTGAGATTTATTTTGGGGAAACCCAAGACTCACTTTCTCTTCCCCAAGCGGCTACACTAGTTGGGATGCTTAAAAACCCTTCTCTTTTCAACCCGATTAGAAGACCAGATACTACGATGCATCGTCGAATGGTGGTATTAAAGCAAATGGAATCGAACGATATGATTACCCGCGCAGAATATGATTCTCTGCGTCAGCTTCCACTAGATATGAGTAACTTCTCTCGGAAAACACATGCCGATGGTCCTGCTCCTTATTTTAGAATGGAGCTGAGAAAAGAAATCAGTCGGGTATTGAGTCGAGAAGAAAATCGAAAACCAGATGGGACGAAATATGACATTTACCGAGATGGACTAAAAGTGTATAGTACCATTGATCCTAAAATTCAACATTATGCCGAAGAAGCGATGTGGGAACACATGTCTAAGCTTCAAAAAACATTCTGGCGTCATTGGAAAGGAAAAGACCCTTGGACATTTAGAGATCCAGAAAAGGAACCAGAAGAGGAAGATATAGATATTGAAGTACGAAAAAGAGGGCTGCAAAAAAGTATCCGTAATTCTAGTAGATACCAAAAGATGCGAGCAAAGTTACTCGTTCCTCTAATTAAAGAAATTAGTGAAAAATCAACAGAGGGATTCGACTTGAGAGACCATGATATAGAACGGATGTTGGCCGAAGAGAAAAAGAAAGGAACCATCGCTCGATTGGTTTCTAGAAAATTAGTTGGATCACCTTTGGCGGTGAAATATCGCAAAGTCATGCGAAGTGAAGAGTGGAAAGAACTGAAAAGACAATGGAAGAGTTTTCAAGATAAAGCTAAAGAAGAATTTGATAAGCCAGTAAAGATGAAGGTCTTTGCTTACAATGAACAAATGGAGCGAGATACGGTCTTATCACCCTTGGATTCTATTAAGTATCATCACATGTTTTTACAATTGGGATCCATTGCAGTTGATCCAGTTACGGGTTATGTAAAATCTTGGGTGGGAGGTATCAATCATAAATATTTTCAGTATGATCATGTTACTTCTGAACGACAAGTGGGTTCTACATTTAAACCCTTTATTTATGCGACCGCAATTGCTCAACAAGGGGTTTCACCCTGTATGGAAGTTTATGATTTACCTTATACGATTCATACAGGAGAAGGTAATTTTCACTTAAAAGAAGATTGGACGCCTAACAATGCAGATGGAAATTATTCGGGGCTTCCTTATACCCTTTTTAAAGGATTGCAACATTCTAAAAATACAGTGTCTGTTTATTTGATGAAGCAATTAGGAGATGCCAAACCAGTTCGAGATCTAGTAAACAATATGGGATTATCCAGTACCTATCGACGTGCTGATGGTTCTTACAAAATCCCGCATGCGCCTTCTATTTGTTTGGGCTCAAGTGATTTGACTGTTTTCGAACTAACAGGATCTTATACCGCTTTTGCCAATAATGGGCTGTATAATAAACCGGTATTTATTACTCGAATTGAGGATAAAAATGGCAGATCTATTTATCAAGAAATCCCAGAAGAACGTTTGGCTTTACATCCAAATGCAAATTACGTCATGGTCAATATGTTGAAGAATGTAATGAACCAAGGTCTACCTGGTTTTGGAAATATCAAAAGTGAAGTGGGTGGAAAAACTGGAACAACGAATGACTATGTCGATGGGTGGTTTATGGGATTAACGCCAGATTTAGTAGTTGGAACTTGGGTTGGTGGAGATGATCGGTGGGTTCGTTTTAGAACGCTTAACATGGGGATTGGTGCAAAAATGGCGAGACCTTTTTATGCTAGATTTTTAAGGAAATTAGAAGGAGATCCAACAGTAGATTATGATGTCAATGCCCGTTTTAGTGTTCCATCGGGTGATCTAGGGATCGTCGTAGATTGTGATGAATATCGGTATGAAGGCGGTCGACCATTACATCCAGAAGATCCGGAAAACTTTGAAGAAAATGAAAACTTCGGGGATGATCTATTTGGTGATGAAGAAGAACCAGATACCACCAAAGTTAAAAAACTAGAAGATGAGGAGGACGAAGATTTTGGAGAAGATTTTAATGAATGATCTGTAGTTTTGAATAAAAAAAAATTGAAATCCCTCTAGCTTGGAAGCTAAAGGGATTTCGTTTTTTAGCAAAAAGATACAGTAAACCATGGGGGAGAATAGCTTCCCAAAATTTATTTGTTATCAAGGTTTATTTTTTGGGGCCTTACTAAGTGTCAATACTTGATCTTTGTCTACTTCCTTTAGCCTAGGGATGAGAATATTTTTCACTTGTTCCTTAAAAGTTTAAACAAATCTTTACTTTTGCAGCGAGATTTCTAATTCAAGCGAATTTAATTGCCATTGATGATTCAGAACTATTCTAACAATAATTTTCTTGGTGTTGCTAAGATGTTTATTTATTGTATGTTGCCTTGTATCTTGCTCCTACAATGTATTCCATCAAAAGAGGAAAAATTAACCGAGATTAATCTCGATTTAGAAGATCCTTTATACCAAAAAATATATACATTTCAAGATCAACTACTAAGTGATAGTTTGACCAATTATTTTAATCATCCTGATCCCACCTATCGATATGAAGCCGCTATGGCTTGTGCCTCTATAAAAGACAAAACGGCATTGCCATCATTATATCCCTTGTTAAAAGATGAAATTGAACAAGTGCGTATGGCGACTGCCTATGCTATCGGACAAATAGGGGAGGAAAGCGGAAGTGAAGAATTAGTCAAAGCATTTGTTGGTGACTCCTTGGCCAGTAATTTTAATTATCGAAGTACTTTATTAGAAGCAGTGGGAAAGTGTGGTCCGATTTCTTATCTCAAATTTATCGCTACTGCAGGACCTTATTATAGATCTGATACCGTTTTATTAGAAGGCCAAGCGCTAAGTATTTATCGTTTTGCTTTACGCAAAATGGTTTTGCCAGAAGGTACAGAAAGAATGCTTCGATTTTTGACAAAAAAAGGATACCCGTCTAGTGTTCGAATGATTGCTGCTAATTATTTATATCGTGCTTCTAATGTAGAATTAAACTCGACTGGGTCAGAAGATTTAGCTGATGTAGTTTTGAAAGAAAAAGACATTAATATTAAAATTCCCTTAGCCATTGCGCTTGGTAAAACAAAACATCCTAAGGCACTTCAATCATTAAAAACGCTTTATAAACAAGAGAAAGACTACAGGGTCAAATGCAACATCATTCGAGGCCTAAGCAATTTTAACTATGCAGAAGCGGACTCCATCGTTTTTCCGGCTTTGGACGATCCTAATATCCATGTTGCATCTACTGCGGCTCAATTTTTTGTTGACTATGGAAATCCTCAAAAAGCTGTTGATTATTGGCGCAAGGCCAAAAAAGACATCACCTTACCTTGGCAAGTAAGTAATTTGTTATTTAAAGCTGCTAATCGATACCTACCAACTTATTTTGCAGTGACAAAAGGAAATATTAACCAAGAATTGAAAAATCGTTTTATAGCAGAAGGTGGCAATCCACATGAAAAAAGTGCTTTACTTGACGCATTGAGTGAATTTGGTTGGAACTATAAATATATCAAAGATCAAGCTTTTAATTCGGAAAGTAATATTATTCGAACAGGAGGAGTAGAGGCTTTAGCCAATATCGCTAAAAATAAAAATTTTAGAAGTTTTTTTGGTTTGGGAGCTCGTCGGGTTAAAAAAGAGCTGGCCCTTTTTTTTCAAGAAGCCATAGAGAGTGGAGATATCGCAATGGTGGCGACGGCAGCAACGGTACTAAGAGAACCAGATCTTGATTTTCAAGAAGCATTAGATTCTATTGACTTTTTGACGATTGCCCAAAACGAATTGCAAATTCCTAAAGAAATAGAGATTTACAACGAGCTTCAAAAGACCATTGATTTTTTTATCGGAAAGACAGAAACTGTTTTGAAAACACCGGATTATAATCACCCCATTGATTGGAGTATCGTAAATGAAATCAGCGAAAGAACTCAGATAAAAGTGAGAACAAAAAAAGGAGACATCACTTTAAAATTATTTAAGAAGGAAGCTCCTGCTACGGTAGCCAATTTTGTGCAATTAGCCAAGAATGGTTTTTTTGATGGTAAAAATTTTCATCGTGTAGTTCCCAATTTTGTTATCCAAGGTGGTTGTCCAAGAGGAGATGGCTATGGTGGATTGGACTACACAATTCGATCAGAGTTACCTCGAATGAGTTATAATGAAGAGGGATATGTCGGAATGGCTTCTTCTGGCAATCATACAGAATGTACGCAATGGTTTATTACTCATTCTCCGACTCTTCACCTTGACGGAAATTATACTATTTTTGCTAAAGTGATTGAAGGAATGGAAGCTGTTCATCAAATTCAAATTGGTGATGTTATTGAAAACGTATTAGTTAGAAAT
>CAYTVR010000064.1:0-30701 GCA_964441245.1 uncultured Saprospiraceae bacterium
CTATCTGTTCGGTTGAAATTACTTAACTCATCTAAGCTTGTCCACGATCCAGTGAGCGTCAAATCTGATCCGCCAGCTAGCACTTCAGTCACTTCCCAACTCGCATCCGCAACTCCTTCCGTCATAGCCGAGCCAGTGTCGCCATCTTCTAATACATTTTCCAAACAACGTACACCCATTTGATCCATCGTACCATCATTAGCTATGATTAGTGGATTGTAGGTCGTAGCATTGAAGCCAACTGGAAAGATAAAAGGCGTAGCGGCTAAATCTGTTTTTAACACTAGGCCTGTTCCGCCCGTTACGATATAATCGTTTGCATCAAAGCCTGTGATACTCGCATCTGAATCAATCGTTAGATCAAAGTTTGTAATCAAAAATTTATTGTTTTCTGCTGCAAAATTTAAATTATTACTAAGGCTTGTTGCATCGCTTAACAGCAAATCGTTTCCATCTACTTTGTCGATTTCTAGATTGTAGAATGGATCACCGCCAGAAGTAAGTGTACTGTTGGAAGCCCCATCAAAGGTGACTGTGGAGTTGTCGGCAGTAAAGGTAGCCGCATTGGTCCAGTTGCCACTGAGTAAGTATTGCCCACTTCCGGATAGTGTTCCACTACTTTGATTCGATAGGTTATTATCAAGGTGTAGGGTACCTTCGTTTTCGAGGCTAGCGTTGTTGGTATTCGTCAACTCCATGTTGGAGTAGAGTATCGCACTATTGTTTATTTTTATGCTAGCACCATTGTTATAGACTTGTGCGGATAAGACCGAAATCCACCATAAGAATAGTAGGGTTAAAAAATATTTGTTTTGCATGTTTTGATTTTTAAAAATATGTTTGATCCTTTTATCCTGTTTTTAAATATGATTGAAGTAAAAGGATGTTTTTTATTTGAAAAAATAGACTGAGCCAGAAGAATCTCCATTATCATCATCCTCATTTGCTCCAATCAAGACATAATCACCAGAGATAGAAACACTAAAGCCAAATCTGTCCTCAGCAGCTTCATCAGAGGGCGATAATTTAGCTTGTTCTGTCCAAGAGGTTCCCGAACGATGGAATACATAAGCAGCATTAGAATCACTCACATTACTATCATTATCAGTTGCCCCAATCAAGGCATAGTCATCAGAGATCGAAACACTAACGCCAAAGAAGTCATTAGCTGCTCCATCGGAGGGCAATAATTTGGCTTGTTCCGTCCAAGAGGTTCCTGAGCGATGGAATACATAGGCAGAGCCAGAGGCAGCCCCATTATCATCATCAAATAATGCCCCAATCAAAGCATAGTCACCAGAGATCGAAACACTATAGCCAAATAGGTCATCAGCTGCTCCATCGGAAGGCAATAATTTGGCTTGTTCCGTCCAAGAAGTTCCCGATCGATGGAATACATAGGCAGAGCCAGAGCTAGACCCATTATTATCATCTTGATATGCTCCAATCAGGGCATAGTCCCCAGAGATCGAAACATTAAAGCCAAATCTGTCCTCAGCAGCTCCATCGGAAGGCAATAATTTAGCTTGTTCTGTCCAAGAGGTTCCCGATCGATGGAATACATAAGCAGAGCCAGAGGCAGCCCCATTATCATCATCGCCAAATGCCCCAATCAAGGCATAGTCACCAGAGATCGAAACACTATAGCCAAAGACCTTAGCAACAGCTCCATCGGAAGGCAATAATTTAGCTTGTTCCGTCCAAGAGGTTCCCGATCGATGGAATACATAGGCAGAGCCAGAGGCAGACCCATTATCATCATCTAGATATGCCCCAATCAAGGCATAGTCACCGGAGATCGAAACACTAAGGCCAAAGAAGTCATTAGCTGCTCCATCGGAGGCTAAGGCTTTTTCGTTTTCTGTACTAGTATACATGGTATTTCCCCATATTTTTTCTGTACTTTTAGTTAGTGATTTCCATTCAATACCGGTATATCCTTCGAAATCATCGGTTGCTGGATTCCATCTGATGGTTCCGGATTCTGGAGTCGAGGTAGCTGCATCGGCTATTTTGATGGCGCCATCCACTTCTAATTTTTCGGAGGGGGTCGTTGTTCCGATTCCTACATTTCCACTTTGTTCAACCACTAATCTTTTTTCGTCGCCGTTCGTTTCAACTACAAAATTTCCTAATTCATCATTCCCGATATCTACAAAGCCGGCTCCTGCAACACCTTGTAAGCGGACTTGTGGGCCATTGCCCAAACCATCAAAAACGCCATTGATAATGGTACCATTTCCTCCTGCCCAGTTGGGGACATAAAATTGCTTTATACTTTGAGTCACCAACAAATTACCGTCGACCGTTAATTTGTTTGAGGGGGAGTTTGTGCCAATTCCTATGTTTCCTGTATTAGCATTTGAGAGGTCCGTTCCGGAAGTAGTCCAGTCATTATCTTCAATGCTACTTAAATCAATTGAACCTGGCGTTCCTGAAATAGATAAGTTTGATTCGCTTAGAGAAAGGGTTTGAATTTCATTGGCTGGATCAGCGTCTGCATCATTCACATCATCGCCATCTGAAATATCGCTAGGAATACCTGGAAGATTACTCCAATTTTGTAATTCATTTGTAGGATCAGCATCCGCATCATCTCCGATTCCTTTCCACATTGCACCATTGTGATATTTAAAACTTCCAGTTGAATTATCATAAATAAGCAAGCCATCTACGGGTGTAGTGATCGCTGCGGTATTGGCTACACGCGGAATCAAAATCCCTTTATCCGAAGCTTGAATATCAAGTGCGGCGCTTCCATCTGGAGCAGAAGTACCAATCCCAACTTGGACTGCATTCGCTCCTGTTCCTCCCAGAATTAAACTATTGCTAGTAGCTACTTTCGCATCATAACCAATAGCCGTTGCATTCGTCAAATCATTAGTAGTGACATCAGCCTCTGCACCAATGGCAGTATTACTATTTCCAGTGGTATTGGTATTTAAAGCATTTTCGCCAAGCGCCGTATTATCTTCTCCATCGCTATTGTTAGCACCAGCTTGCCCACCAATAAATGTGATCCCACCATTATTAAAATGTAAGGTCTTTCCATCATAGGTCATACTTTGATCATCCGCTACTTTAAATTTAATCAGGTCTTCATCTGGATCGGATTCGACACTGATTTCGGTATCGCCATCCGCATCGCTGATGTTATTGCTTTGGGCTACATTTTTCCACGTAGTACCATCATACATGACAAAGGCATCTAGTTCCATAACATATACGAGCATGCCTTCGGCCGTTGCATCGGCTACAGGAAACATGGCGAGTATTTCAGCAATGGTGAGTCTAGGAATCAAAATTCCTTTATCATTGGTTTCGATTTCTAGGGATGCTTTTGGATGTGGTGTGGTGGTCCCAATTCCTACGTTTTCTTGAGCATTACTCAGAAAGCCTATTAAGCAAAATACAAGGGTGATTAAAATGGACTGTTTCATGATTTTTTGGTTTGAAAAGTTTAGAATGTTTTGTGATTTCTTGTAAGAAGAGCGCAGCCAAATACTAAATCTGGCCACAGCTCTTTGCATGAAAACATTGTGTCTTCAAATGTTTAAATGAGGTTTTATATCGATTAAGTAAGTGCTATTATACACGACACGGGATAAAATCGTGATTTCCTAAATTTCATTTATCCCTTTATCGGTATACCCTTTGAGTAGGAAAAAAAGATTTTAAAATCACTTTTTTATCCCGTTCAAAGTATACTTCGATTAGTTTTTTCCGAAATGATGGTAGTGAAATGAGTCCCGCATATAGTACAGGATGGGCATAGCCAAAAAATAGACTAATAGGGTAGGGAGGATCAATGTTTTCATTTTGGTAAAATTTAAATAGGATACAATGTTTTCCAATCACTTGAATGATTGATACAAATGTAGTGGGCGAGATGAGGAGGCATCTTCACATTTTGTAAAATTATCTGGACAATTTGAAAAATAGGGAAGAAAATAGTAGCACAAATTTTACGCTTATGCGAAAAGGAGTGTTATAACGAGCAGATTGTGAGGGTTTTAGGACATTTTTGCTGAATTCTATTTTAAAAGGGCCAAACCATCAAAATATCCTACCAAATAATCATCTTCTATTGAGTCCACTTGATTTTTGCCGCAAATTGTGCTCATATTCAACACATTTTTTCACCAAAAACAATTAAAATGAAAGCGCAATCAAAATTCAATAAGCAAAATACTAAAGTAAAATTAAAGGTTCTCGAGGATTAAAAGAGATGAAGATTCCTCATCCGAGTACAATGAGATCAAAGGAGAAACAAGTCAATTATTCTTCGATGCAAAAGGAGATTCAAAAGATTGCTGATCCTATTTCTTTTGAAGGGTTGAAGATGTTTTATAATGTCTAGGTATACATTCTGAAATCAAGATTTTCTTCTTTTGACCTGACATACTTTTGTACTTAAAAACACCTGAGCTTTATAGATGAGTTTGGGTGTTTTTGAATTGATTTTATCATATATAATAGGTTAGTTTTAATCATGAAATTTTTAGTTTGTGATTGCCTCCGGCGGCACCATTTTTTCAGTCGAAAAAAAATGATGGAAAAATTCTTGGCAAAATAAATGCTAAACTCAAAGCGTCACCCGCTCCCTCCTATTTTGCCTTTCCCAACCCGCCACTTTTTACGTAGATCACTCGATTTGTAAAACCAGTATGCGACATATTGTTGAGACGGGATAGCGTTGCTTTTCGTGTTTTTTTGTAAAATTAAGTATCACCTTACTTGCGGAAAAGGCGGGGGGATTTGCCGAATTCTTTGTGGAACATTCTGGAAAAATAGTTGGGGTCGTTGAAGCCAACGGAGTAGGCTATTTCTGCGATATTTAAGTCTGTTGTTTTCAACATTTCTAAGCTTCGATGTAGCCGAATTTTACGGATAAATTGGATGGGTGTTTCTCCTGTTAGGGCCTTGAGTTTTCGATAGAGTTGAGATTGACTGAGTTGAACACTTTGACTGAGTTGTTCTATATCAAAATCGCTATCATCGATTTTAGTTAAAACGGAGGTATGTAATTTTTGTAAAAAAAGATCTTCAATACTTAAGCGAGATTCGAGTGATTTTGATTCTTTTTCAATTGCGCGAAGATAATAGTTGGAGTGCCCATATCGTTTTTGTAGCGCTTTACGCAAATCAATTAATTTCTCCAACCGGATAAACAATTCCTTTTTATTAAATGGTTTCATTAAGAAGGCATCGGCTCCATTTTCCAAGCCCATCATTCGATCCGCATCAGTGGCTTTTGCCGTTAATATGATGATGGGAATATGACTGGTACGTTGATCATTTTTTAGAGTTTGGCAAACTTCGAATCCATCTTTCTCTGGCATCATAACATCAGTAATAATTAAATCGGGGATGAATTTATAGGCTTTATTTATTCCTTTCGAACCATCTTCGGCCTTGATGATTTGATACTCTTTTTTAAGTATTGATTCTAAATAAAAAATAACATCTAGATTGTCTTCAATGATCAAAATTTGTGGAAGCCCATTTTCTTGAAAAGAATGACTTTGTTCAATCTTTGTTGTTTCGATTGAAGTAGGTCGATGGACTTCTTCTGGAACAATTTTCACAGCTGAGCGGTAAGCTGCATTGGGTAATGTTTTGGTAGCTTCTTTTATTGGAAAAAGAAGTGTAAACTCGGTTCCTTGTCCTAATGTGCTTTTGACATAAATAAAGCCCTTCATCAATTCTATTAATTCTTTCGTCAAAGCCAAACCGATACCTGTACCTTCTCCTTTGCGAGTCGTCGAACTATCTGTTTGATAAAATCGATCAAAAATATGCGGTAACTCTTCGGCTGCAATTCCAACCCCATTGTCTGTTATCTTTAATTGTACATAAGCATTATTATCTTTTTCTATTTGAGTGGCATGAAGGACAACTTTTCCATATTTAGCAGTAAACTTGATGGCATTGGATAATAAATTATAAATAATCTGCTGGAATTTTACTTCATCAAAAGCCATGTACAATGTTCGTTGTTCACCATAGAAAAACAATTGTATGCTTTTTTCTTTGGCTGCTGAATCAAAAGATTCGGTTAGGTATTGTAAATAATTGATGATGTCGCCTTTGACCAAATTGATTTCCATTGATCCACTTTCTATTTTAGAAAGATCAAGTAATTGATTGACCAAGCGAAGTAAGTTTTTACTATTTCGACGAACTAAACTACGTTCATTTTCATGACCTTTTATATTATCCATCATTCCCATAATCACGGTAATGGGCGTTCTGAATTCATGAGAGATATTATTGTAAAATCGGTTTTTACTAGCATCCAATTCTTTTAGTTCATCAGTTTGTTGTTGAATCATCGAGGTTTGATTGGCTACTTCTAATTCTAATATTTCTTGATTTTTTTGATATTGCAAAGTCCGCCATTTGATACTTCCCAAGATCAAGGTGATTAAGGATAAACCGGATAGAATAAGAAACCAAAGTTGTAAATAAAAAGGGCGAAGCGCATGAATATTAATGGCTAATTCTTCGCTAGACCATTGCCCATTTGCAGCTTGACCTTTAATTTTTAAAACATGATCACCATAAGGCAAACGTCCCATTTGTATGGAAGCTTCCTTTTGATAAGTCCAGTCTTTATCGACGCCTTCAATCTGATAAGCATATTGGATTTTATTGGAAGGTTCGTAAGTCAGCAATGAAAACCCAAGTCTGAAAAAAGGATCATCAGGATTTAATATAATTTTATTGGTTTCGATCAATTCGGAAGTTTTATCTTTTAATCGATTACTAGCGTCATCAAATTGTTGAAAATCGGTGATTTGAACGGTTGCGTTGAGGGTGAATTTTTCAAAATCATAAAAATCATCAGGATGAAATGCAGTGACACCATTCAAGCTTCCAAAATAAATTCGACCATCGGGAGATTGAAAATGAGAAACTCGATTGAATTCGGAATGACTAATTCCATCTTCCATTAAGTATGCTTTAGATTGAAAAGTTTTTTTGTCAAATTGAATGATGCCGTAATCACTACTCATCCAAAGGTGCTGATGTTGATCTTCATAAATGGCATAAATGACATTATTGGATAAGCCATCTACTTTTGTGAATTGTTGAAAGCTGTTGTTTTCTTTATCCCATCGAATCAATCCGCCACCTGCGGAAGCTAACCAAAATATGCCTTCTTTATCTTGATGGAAATGATGGAAGTTATCATGTGGAAGATAATTAGCTCCTGTTTCATTCGAACCAAAATGAGCAGTAATGCCTTCGTTTACATCTAAAGTATAAAGCCCCGAATTGCTACAAATCCATATCAATCCATTATTATCATTATTGATAAAAACAATATGGCTTTGAGCTAGTTCTTGAAAATTATTATACTTGTCAAATAGTTCTAGTTGCTTTTTTTTGGGATTATATGCCTGTAAACCTTGCATTCCTCCTAGCCATAAAATGCTATCCTGGTTTTCATAAATGGCCCAAATCGTTTCCAAAGGAATGGCATCTTTTGATGTTATAATAGTCTCTAATTTTTTTTGTTCATGATTAAAAACTTGTAATCCATCTTGACCGATCCAGAGTCGTTGATGATCTTTGCTTTGCATGAGTCCAAACGCCCTGTTAAAATCTGGTAAGAGTTGAATGTCAATCATCTCCATTGCTTGCTTGGAAGCATTAGGAGCTTCTTGTAAATCGATGATTTGTAAGCCATTTTGTTCTGTATTAACAAAGAGTCTTTGCTCTGTCGCGAAAATACCTCTACAACTTTGGTTGTTCTTTGGGTTGGCTACGTTTAAGGGATCGTTTGATTTTAAGTGTTCTTTAAAAAGGTAGCGAGAAAATTTATTTGGTTTAATTTCGATTTGATATAATCCATAATTTCCACCTACCCAACTGATACCTGACTCTTCGAAAAAAAAATCTAGCCAACCAAATCCTCGATCGTTTTTCAAATAAGGATAATGGTCATATAAATTAAACATTAACTCATTTTTTCGATCAAAAATGGGTAAGTAATTCTTGTCCATAATCCAGAGTTGTTCTTGATAAGGATTATATTTTAGTTGTTTAAAAATGTTAGCTGATCGATTTGTATTTAAGTGATGGAAATCATTAAAAAAAAGTTTTTGCTTTCCATGAGTATCAATTTTAAACAATTTAGATTTTTCATTCCCTTCTCTCAATTCAAAAATAAGTTCATCACCTTTGACAAAGGTTTTTCGCCAAAAAAGTACCTCCTCTTGTTGATGGATTTGTAAAATTTCTCCTTCTCGACTAACTTCAATTAAATGATTTGTATTAGCAATTCCCCATATGGTTTGACGAGTGCTTACTCCGACAGGGACAAAACTTGAGAAAGGAGCTAATGGAAAATGTTGAAAGCCAAGCTTGGGATGATAAGAGACCAAATGAGCAGGAGTATTGGATCCGAGATTAGATCCAAAATAGAATACGTTTTCTTGATCTTGTACCATGCGCCGATTTAATTTTTGTAAAGGAATAGCTAGTTCCCCCTCAAACTTCTCTTTAAAAGTTTGTAGTTCTTCGGTCACTGGATTTAAGATCATTATGTTTTTTAAGAAGTCGTAGTTTTGTTGTAAAGCACTGAACATGATCCACAAATTACCATCTGCATCAATGTTTAAGCCATGAATGTCATTGCTAGGTAAACCATTTTTTTCTTTGGTCCACCACTTGAATTGATAACCATCGAATCGATTTAAACCATAAGGAGTACCACACCATATAAAACCTCTTTTATCCTTTACAACACAATTCACTTGTCGATGAGATAAGCCATCCTCGATATCATACTTTTCGAGATTGACGATATAGTTTTGCGCACTTAGTGTAGGCAAGGAAATTGAAAATAAAAGAAGAAGTAATATTATGTTTTTTTGGCTAGATAGTAACAAGTGTATACTTTGTTTATGGGTAAAGTAAGCTACTATTTTATTAAAGTTTTGTTGGGGTGTTTTCATGCTATATTTAGCTTCAGGATCGCAATTTTGGTTTTTTGCATTGATTTTCAATAAGACTTCTAAATATAGTTATTCTCTCACTAAATCCTTCGCACATTTTTCACAAAAAGCAGGACAAAATTGACAAATAAAAAAAACACCCTTTTACAATGAAGTAAAAGGGTGTTTAATCAATCTAAATGAGTTTTTTTACACTAAATCCTTCAATCGTTTTTTCAAGGCGTATAATGCATCTCGATGTTGTGCTGCCGTAATAAAATCTAAATCTTTTGCAGCAGCTTTCATACGTTTTTCAGTATCTGCAATCATTTTTTCGATTTGATCTCGATTCATATATCCGACGATTGGATCGGCAGCCAAACTTGGTTCATCTGATTCGATATATGCTTTGGAACCTCCCGCTCGAATATCCAAGATAGATTTTGAATTGAGTATTTCTTCTTTCGATTTGGTGATTGTTCTTGGTGTGATTCCGTGTTTTTCATTATAGGCAATCTGAATGGATCGGCGTCGATTGGTTTCGTCGATCGTATTGCGCATGGATCTTGTTACTTTATCTGCATAAAAAATAACGAGTCCATTGGAGTTTCTGGCGGCACGACCAGCAGTCTGCGTTAAAGAACGTGCATTTCGTAAAAAACCTTCTTTGTCTGCATCGATGATAGCAACCAATGAAACTTCAGGTAAATCCAAACCTTCTCTCAATAAGTTGACTCCGACCAAAACATCAAAGTGTCCTAAACGTAAATCACGTAAGATCTCCACTCGTTCCATGGTATCTACTTCAGAGTGAATATATCGACATTTGACATCTAGCTTGACCATGTATTTGGTGAGCTCTTCCGCCATTCTTTTGGTCAAAGTAGTGACGAGTACCCGTTCTTCCTTTTTGATCCGTTCTTGGATTTCTTCTAATAAATTGTCAATCTGATTTAGGCTTGGTCGAACTTCAATTGGTGGATCTAATAAACCGGTTGGTCGGATCAGTTGTTCGACAATCAAACCACCTGTCTGTTCCAATTCATAATCAGCAGGAGTGGCACTGACCAAAATCATTTGATTGACGAGGGTTTCGAACTCTCCAAAATTTAAAGGACGGTTATCCATCGCAGAAGGTAATCGAAAACCAAAGCTGACTAGATTTCTTTTTCTTGCTCGATCGCCTCCCCACATACCGCGTACCTGAGGAATGGTTACATGACTTTCATCAATGACCATCAAATAATCCTCTGGGAAATAATCCAATAGACAGAATGGTCGAACACCCGGTTCTCTTCTATCAAAAAAGCGAGAATAATTTTCAACTCCATTACAATAGCCCAATTCTTTCATCATCTCCATATCAAAAGTAGTTCGCTCTTTGATCCTTTTGGCTTCGAGTTCTTTGCCTTCACGTTCAAAATATTTTTCTTGCGCAAAAAGTTCATCTTCAATTTCTCGAATGATTTGATTCATTTGATCTCGTGGAGCAATGTAGAGATTGGCTGGAAAGATGGCTGCATTTTCCATGGTCTCAATTCGCTTTCCACTTTCAATTTCTATGCGATCAATGCTTTCTATTTCATCACCAAAAAAAGTGACTCGATATCCATAATCAACATAAGGTAAATTAATATCTACCGTATCTCCTCGAACGCGAAAGTTGGCTCGACCAAATTCAGCTTCTGTTCGAGAATACAAGCTTTCAACCAAATGATATAAAAAGGTATTTCGACTAACGACTTGTCCTTTTTTAATTCTAATAATCGCATTATTGTAATCGTCAGGATTTCCCATACCATAAATACAAGAAACGGAAGCAACAATAATCACATCTCTTCTACCAGACAAAAGAGAAGAGGTTGCGCGCAAGCGAAGTTTGTCTACCTCTTCATTGATTTGTAAATCTTTTTCGATGAAAGTATCAGTGACGGCTAGGTAGGCCTCAGGTTGATAATAGTCATAGTAAGAGACAAAATATTCCACTGCATTGTTAGGAAAGAATTCGCAAAATTCTCCATAGAGTTGAGCGGTCAAGGTTTTATTATGAGTAAGAACGAGTGTAGGTCGATTGAGCTCTTTAATGACATTTGCAACGGTAAACGTTTTTCCTGATCCAGTTACTCCCAGCAGGCATTGTGCTTTGTCTCCAGACTCAACGCCCTCAATTAATTGTTTGATCGCTTGAGGCTGATCACCGGTCGGTTCAAAAGGAGAAATAAGTTCGAAGGCCATAGTATAGATTTTTTGGTCAAAGAAGAAGGATTGTAAAGTTAGAATTTAAACGATGAATAGCGAAAAAAATAAGTACTTTGTAAATTAAATTCTTTTGTGTTTTGATCGACACTTTTTCCGAACGAAGACCTGTTTTAGATTGAACCTCTTCAAAAGAAAGGTGTATCTTATAAAAGAACAAATCAAAAATAAGCTTATGCTAATATTACTAGATCATCTTCGATTAGCGATTAAGAGTCCGTTTCGTAATTTTCAAAAAAATATTTTATATGGAAGCCTAAATATATTGGGGCTTGCCATTGCCTTTGCCACCTTGATTTTAGTGAGTATTTATTGGTATCAAGAGACGAGTTATGAATCCTTTCATTCTAAAGCGGATCGAATTTATCGACCGACACATTATTTTAATTCTGGAAATGGATATGAAGTACACTTTGCGAGAATTCCCGATAATTATGTCAACCACCTTCCTCAGGATGTTCCCGAAATAGAAGAACTTATTCGTTTTCAAAACAAAGAACAAAAGTACTTGCGCATTGGAGAAAAGCGATTCAAACCAAAGCATGCTTATGTAACGGACGCGGCTGTTTTTAAGGTATTTGATTTTCCTTTATTAGCAGGAGATGCTCAAACGGCATTGGCCAACCCCAACTCAATTGTATTAACGGAAAGTTTGGCGAAAAAATATTTTGCGAAAGCAAATGTCATCGGAGAAGAAATTAAAGTCACGAATGATTATTCAGATGAAGAAAAAACATTTAAAGTGACAGGGGTAATGCAAGATTTACCCAGGAATACACATCTACCTGTTGAGTTGTTTTTTTCATTTGAAAATGAAGAATCACGTCGCGGCTGGGCATACGTTTATACATTGTTGAATGAGGGAGTAAGCATCGCAGATGTAGAAGAGAAAATACCTGCATTTTTAAATAAATATAGGGAAGAAGATACCAACACGGAAGTCGATTTAAAATTTCAAGCTTTAAGCGATATTCATTTAAATTCTAATCTGGCTAGAGAGATTCAACCTAATGGGGATTTATTTTATATTAAAATATTTTTCTGGGTTGGTCTTTTGGTTTGGATCATTGCTTTAGTCAACTTTACTAATCTGAATACTGCTTTGGCGATGGGAAGAGGAAAGGAAATTGGTGTTCGTAAAGTATTAGGTGCCTCAAAAAGTAATTTGATTTTATTCACCTTGGCGGAATCGATTGTTTATGCTTTAGTGGCTTTAGTTTTGGGTGTCTTGATGGCTTTCTTGCTGTTTCCAAGTTTTAGTGATTTGACGAATGTTTCCATCTTGCCTCGACTAGATTATTTTATTCTATTTTTAGTCATGTTGGCATTGCTTAGTGGAGTTTTGGCGGGGATTCTTCCTGCCTTGATAATGACATCAATCCAAGTACTACAAGCGATCAAGCAAGGAAATAACTGGGTGATGAATAAAAGAAGAGAACGACTCAATGTCAAAAGAATAATGATTGCGATTCAATTTTGTGCAACGATCGTTTTAATCGCTAGTGCAATGGTGGCCCATCATCAATTCAAATTTATTAGTGATAAAAATTTAGGACTTCAATCCGAACAAATCATGGCTATTTCAGAATTGCCACAAAAAGTAAAATCACAATATCCCATTTTTAAAAATCGAATCCAGTCATTGCCAGGAGTCAAAACAGTATCGGCCTGTATGCAAACGCCTTCCAGCGAAATCAGAGATGCTGGCTCTGTACTCATCAAAGGAGTAAACGAGAATCGGGAGGAAGCACCAATGATGGATATGCAAGTGATTGATCCTGATTTTATTCGTATGATGGAGGTTGAGTTGTTAGCTGGAGAAGATTTTACCGCCAAGGTAAATATGAAAAAAGTGCCAGAATTCAATAAAGATTATACCCCACAAAATTATTTAGCAGAAACGCCAAGGTCTTATTTGATTAATGAAACGGCGATGAAACAATTAGGCTGGAATTCACCAGAAGAAGCCATTGGGCAACAAATAAATTGGTCGATTGGCCCTTATGAATTGGCCTATGGTCCGATTAGTGGAGTGACTAAAGATTTTCATCAAGAGACGCTCCGAAATAAAGTTGATCCATTGTTGATGATCGTAGAACCTATGTGGTTAGGGAATTTTTTACTTCAAGTAGAAACCAAAAACTTGGATCAAACAATCGCGAGTATTGAAGCCGTATGGAATGAATTATTTCCTTACACTTTAGAGTATCATTTTCTGGATGATCTATTTAATCGATTGTATCAACAAGATCAAGTACAATTGAAATTATTAAGCTTTCTAGCGATCATTGCGATTGTAATTTCTTTTATGGGCTTAATTAGTTTGGTGGCTTACGCATTAAAAAGGAGGTCCAAAGAATTAGCGATTAGAAGAGTGATTGGTGCAGATTTACGCGCACTAACCATGTTGATAGGGAAAGAATATTTTTGGATTTTAGGGATATCGGCGATGATCGGTATTCCAATAAGTTATTGGCAAATATCAAAATGGTTAGAAAACTTCGCCTATCATATTGATATTTCTCCGGTAGTTTATTTAGCCTCCATTCTATTGGTTTATCTATTACTTTTATTGACCATTTACTGGCAGACCTTTAAAGCAACAACAGATAATCCTATCAATGCTTTACGGGATGATTAAAAACAAAAATAAAATGCTTTCAACTAGAGTTAAATCAATTAATTGTTTAAAATTATTTTTTATGCGTGTTCTCCTTTTTCTTGTTTTTACAATCACTCTTTTTACGTTTTGTAAACAAACACAGCCTTTTAAAAAGAATCCCCCAAAAGGACTGATCCATATTGACTTAGATACATTTCCGATGAGTGCTAGCATTCGAGCGATCATTGCCGAGGATGATAAGACCATGTGGTTTGGAGGATCGAAGGGGCAATTTGGTTATACCAAAAATGGAGGACAAACTTGGATCATTGATTCGATTCAAACACCACTTCAATCAAAATTAGAATTTCGAGGAATCGCTAAAACAAAGGACGCTTTATTTTTATTATCCGTCGCTTCACCGGCCTTACTTTTTAAATCAATCGATGAAGGAAAAAATTGGAAAATTGTTTATCAAGAAAATCACAAAGCTGCATTTTATGATGCGATTGCCTTTTGGGACGATCAAAATGGAATTGCTATGGGAGATCCAACAGATGAATGTTTGTCGATCATTTTGACAAAAGATGGCGGTGAAAGTTGGTCTAAAATTCCTTGTGAAAAATTGCCTCCTGCTGCAAAAGGTGAGGCTGCCTTTGCCGCATCAAATTCCAATATTGCTGTTTTTGAAAATCATGTTTGGATCGTCAGTGGTGGAGTTAAATCACGCGTTTTTTACAGCGCTGATCAAGGCGAGCATTGGGAAGTTTTTGAAACACCAATGGTTCAAGGAGGTCAGATGACCGGCATCTTTACAGCTGCTTTTTATGATGATAAAAATGGGATTATTTTTGGTGGTGATTGGGAAAATAAAAATCAAAACACAGGGAATAAAGCAATAACAAAAGATGGTGGAAAGACTTGGCATTTGATCGCTAATGGCCAAACACCTGGTTATCGTTCTTCTGTTCAATATATTCCCGACAGCGAGGGACAATCTATTTTTGCTGTTGGCATTCCTGGAATTTCTTTTTCAGAAAATGGGGGAGAAGTTTGGAGAAAATTGAATAATACTTCTTTTTATACGATGAGAATTTGTCCTTCGGGAAAAGTAGCTTGGTTGGCAGGAAATAATAAAATTGGAAAGATGACTTGGTGAAAGTGAGGAGGTAGAAGTGAGGTGTCAGGTGCCTGCGATTTTTTCGTTCGAAGGCACCTGACATCTAACACCTTCACTCTTATAAAATCAAAGAAGCTTCTATTTATTCATCGGTTTTATTCCTACTGCTTGCCCCTCATTAAATGCTGTTTTACATATTTCCAACCATATTTTTGAAGCGGTATCGCCTCCTTTTCGAATTTGGTCAGCTTTGTTGAAAAACTTCATCGCGGCTTCTGTCTTTCCTTCTTCTAAAGCAACTACCGCTTTTTCGAATGTTTCTAAAAATGATTCAGAAATTTGGTTTGTAAAAAATGGTTCATAGGTCACCATAGCATTAGAAATGCCTCTAACGGCAATCAAAGGTACTCTCCTAAAACGAAAGGGTTCTTCCTCTTTGAGTAAATC
Organism: uncultured Saprospiraceae bacterium; assembly: GCA_964441245.1. GTDB lineage: Bacteria > Bacteroidota > Bacteroidia > Chitinophagales > Saprospiraceae > JALZUU01. Next base: position 15,371 of record CAYTVR010000064.1, read on the forward strand.
ATAGGTGTTTTTATCAATAAGAATATGACAGCCTACTTGAGCGGAAGCAGGTTCAAGACGGGCAGCACGATTGACGGTTGGTCCCAAAACCGTATAGGCAATTTGATTCGTCGCACCGAAATTGCCAATCAAGACCTGCCCTGAACCAACACCTATTTTTAAGCGATTGAAGGCGCCAGGGTCATCTATTTTTTCTACTTCTTGCCAAATCCTAAGACAACAACTAACCGCAGATATAGCCACTTGTTTTTGATATTCGATGATTATTTTTTGGTGAGTGGAGGATAACTCAGGGTCTTTTTTCAATGCTGCATTTTGGCGTTCTAGTATTTTTGATTGACTGGCCTTTGCTTCTTTTAATACGGATTTAAGTTCTTCTAGCTTTGTTTCATCAGCAATGATTGGATCTTGTAACTTTTCAATCTCGCGTTCAATACTTTTAATATCTTGAGTAATAAAATCTAGTTCATCGAGGCATAATTTTTTACGTACCTTTTCCATTAGTTTCCAATGCACAGAGAAATGACCACCCACCCAGCCCATGACCGCATCTCCCATAAATTTATCAATAATTCCTTCATGAGAAACAACAATTTGATTTCGAGCAGTATCCATGACTCTACGTAGTTTTAAGGCAAGTCCTTCTACATCTCCAGCATCTTTTTCTACTGCCTTTGTGAATCCTCGAATATCAATAAAAAAGACCGTCATCCATTGTCGGTAGAAGCGTTCTATTATTTCAGGAGAGCTATAAAATTTACTGACAATAGGAGGAGAGAAACATTGAGACAATATGGAGTGTTCTCTTTTTTTACTATTATCTCGAGCAAGTGCACTGCTGATAAATACGCTTATACCAATCGTTAACAATACGACTAATAATAGAATTCCGGTTATCCAATCAGCTCGGCGATATGCCTTTTCTAAAGAAACAGGAATGTCTTGTCCTCCATTCAATTTGGAAAATAATAGTGTGTTTTCAAGAACAGGATTTATGGTAGAGGAGGCATCATATTTTTGCATGATTAAATCTAGATCTGCCTGTGTTTGCGCTTGTTCAATTTCTTGAAAAATAATCCCTTTTAGTTGAATTACTTCGCTATTCGTGATAGAATAATTAGCCAAAATGAAACCTAGTAATAAAGTAGGAATACCTATGAAAAGGGATCTATTAAATCCAGGAGTATCATTAGTCTGGTTATCTAATTTAAGAAAACTAAGCCCTTGATTAGCGCGAATCGCTGTAGCTAATCGAGCCACTCGGGCAACCTTGGCTAATCGTGCTACACGTGCCACTCGAGCGACCCGAGCAATGCGTGCACTTCTTGCTACACGAGTGGCTTGTAGTTGTGGCCCCATGGCTCCGATTAATTCAAAGGCTGAACTAATAATTGGTAAAGTGCTGATAAAATCAATGAAAAACCAAGGACTTTTTAAATAACTCCGCCCTAGAAAAATACATTTGGCCAATAAATCCACCAGAAAAATAAAATCAATCAAAAAGTTAATCCACAAGAAAGGGAGCATTAAGGAACGCGGTACCACTCTGAACAATTCTAAAATGTATAATATAATAGCCAGAATGGCTAAGAACAAGATGGGCTTGTTCGAACGCTCTAGTAATATTTCAAATTTAGTTTTTTGTTCTTCCTTTTTATGCATAGCAAAATAACAGCTTAAAAGATCTGATCAATGATAGTTTACGGCAAATCTTTTTTGCTAAAATGCAAAAAAATAAAAACAAAGTCTCGATTCTGGATAATAAGTTTAAAAGAATAAAGGAGTCGTAGTCATGTCTGATTGGTTTTACATGGTGTATTCAAGGACTGAAAAGGATAGTGTTCTTAAAACTTAGTAGTCATTTTCTATAAATAAAAAACATAAGTCATCCCAAATTTTGAAATTAGAATTAAAGTATTTTAGAATGACAATTCTGATACAGAAAATGGGACGCAGATGTTACAGATTACTTAGATCACATTGATTTCCTCTCGACCGAAGGGCGCATTAGACGAGAAAATCTGTGTGATCTGAGTAATCTGCTGAATCAGTGTTCTAACTGGACTATAGGAACTATAAAATTTAAGATATTTTGATTTTTTCTGTCTATATGGATAAGTCCGAAAAACTCGAGATAACTCATATTTCTATTGTTAATGATTCATTAGAATTTGCAGCTAATACACTGATGTTTTCTTATTTTAAAGTGATAGGTAATTTTGCCATAGTATTCTCCCAAGCTACGATTAAATCAATGGCATTTGTTCCATTCTCGACTAATAAAATAGATAATGCATCAACTGTTGAAGGTGTCTTTTCTGTTTTAGCAGTAAAAGTAACTACATTGGTTTCTTCATCATGATTGGCATGACCCCAAGAAGGAAGATTGGTATGAATAATGAATTCCCAATTATCTTCATTGACTTTGGCAAACATCCCGTAGGTTCCTTTTCTTACTTTAGTTTCGTTGATGGTAACGTCATCGAAAAAAGTAACTAAAGTAGTTTCGTTAGCACCTACTCGCCACATTTCTCCGAACTTCAATAATTCACCAAAAATCTTTCGACCTTTCATTTGTGGACGACTATAAACGACTCGTACTTTTGCCACAGCTTTATCCAAATCTTCAGGCTTTTGATAATTTCTAATTCTAGAGCTGTTAGGATATTGTACTAGGTCCATTGGACTTTTATCTTCTCCTGCAAGGCTAACAGCGTTCATACTGATTGGCATTACTGCACGCGTTTGATCCCATTCAAAAATCATATTGGCATTATCCGCATCAACTTTTTGAAAACCAATAGTAAATTGTTCCCGTACATTTGGTACTTGAGTCGTTGGTACACCGATGGCTACGATATCTTTTGTGATGTCTCTATTTTTAGCACCACCAATAAATCGTTCAGTAGAAATTTTGATGATCCATTGGGAAGGATGAACTTGAGCAAACATGGTGTAAGTACCTGCTGGTACATGTTGTCCACCAATTTCTACAGCTTGGTAAAAAGTAACTTCTGTGGCTTCATTGGCGCCCAACCTCCAGTCTTTTCCGTAAGGAACTAGCGCTCCAAAAATCGCTCGATCTTTTTTATACGGTCGACAATACAAAACTTTTATTTGTTCGCGTCTATCTGGATCATTATCGTCGAGATAGTTTTTAAAAGCAGCTCTTCTAGGGTAGTGTGCTGCATCCATTGGACTTGGATCCAATTTTGGAAATTTTAAATCTTGTGCAGTTATATCCAATGTTCCCATTGATAAGAAACAGCAGACCAATAAAAGGTATTTTAAATTCATGTTAATTAATTTTTTAGATTAAAAAGTGCTCAAAAGTAATATTATTTTTTAGAGTTTAAATTTCTATTGGCGGACATTTGAGGTGGTTAAACCTACTAATATCTTTTCAGAAAGAACAATGTTCAATCGCGATTATCACCTTTGCTTATCAGGCCGTTTTTGTTTTGGAAAAATGAAAGCTTAAATCATGCAACATTTAGTCAAATCTTTTGTCATTACTGTGAGACGTTCATTTTTCTAACCTAGGAGTCTCTTAGTACTCCTCCAATTATTTCTTTATTATGAAAAATAATTACCTCCTTTCAGGAATTTTAACCTTTGTGCTTTGCTGTTTTTTAATAAATGTGCAGGCTCAATGCACTAAAAGCAAACGAAGTTGCTCGAAAACAAAAACAGAACAATCCAAAGAAACTAGCGAAAACTCTTGGGCGGCAGAATCCTACCAATCTTCTTGTGCAAAAGTTCGGAAATGTAATAAAAAAAGAAATTACAATCCTTATCGTCCAAATTTATTGTTTGTTGGCGGTGGTGGTGCTTTGGATAGTGAGCAGAACTTAAATGCAACGACGGCATTAGAATACGAACGAAAGTTGACTAGGAATTTTGGTGTTGGAGCTTTAGGAGAGATGACTTTTACGGATGATCTGTCTTATAAGTTTGGCTTACCAGTGAGTTATCATCCTACTAGAAATATTCGATTGATGGCGAGTCCGATGGTCGCGCTTCAGGAAACAATGGGAATCGATAAAAGGGGAATAGAAGAGAAATCAATGAATTCAGAATTTGGAGCGAGAGTAGCGCTTTCTTATTTTGTAAAAGTTCATGGATTGATCATTGCGCCAACTGTTCGAGGAGATTATTTGGATGGAAATGTTACGCCAGGATTTGGTGTGAATTTAGGTGCTCGATTTTAGCAAAATAAGTTGTAAAGTAGACAATAAAACACTTCCAAAACTTAGTTTTGGAAGTGTTTTATTAAACTAAAAAGAACAAATGCAAATTCAACAAAGCATTGAAGTCAATGCCTCTTCCGAGAAAATATTTGATTATTTATTAGAGGTAGAAAATCGAAAAAAATATGTCCCAGCATTAGAAGAAGTGATCATGTTAGATCCTTTACCGATCCGAAAAGGTAGTCGTTACATTGAGGTAGCAGAAATTGCTGGAAGAAAATTGGAAACAACTTACCAAGTTATTGCTTTAGAAAAAAATAAAAAATTTTCGGCCAAAACATTGAAGAGTGTTTTTCCGATTCAAGCCAATTTGTTTTTAAACGAAAAAAAGGATTCGACGATTTTGTCCATTGAATTAGATTTTCAATTGAAAGGAATATTTAAATTGGCTTCGGGAATAATTAAAGGAATCGTGAATCAGCAATCCAAAGAAATTTTAAGGAAAATTAAACAAAACTTAGAAGGTGGATTGTTGACGTAGTTTACTGAAAGCAAGAAAAATGAAAAAGCAACTACTAATAGCTTTTTAATTTAAAATTAAACTAAGATGAGAAGAAGTCAAATCATTTTATTTAACCTTTTAGTTACCTTAGGTATTTTTGTATTCTTCATTGAAGGATTTACTCAGCGTGGGTTCTGTCAAAGGGGAAATTCTGAAGATCTATTAATCTTCATAACAATTACTAGTTTAATTTTAATTCCATGTGTGATCTCAACAACTTACCAAGTTAATTCTAAATATAAACAAGATACTCACACCATTGGTAGAAAAGTATTTAGATTCATTAACTATTTTTTTGGTGTTATACTCATTTTCTATTGTATCAGTGGGTTCTATATTTTGATAAAAGATAGTCCTATTGATTTTATAGAAATAACATATCCAATTGTTTTTTCTTTTATTACCAAAGTAATGCTTGCTTATAACGCCATACTCATCCTCTCTGAGGTTTTTATAAAAAACAACAAAGTCAAGCCCGAGAAAAGAGTAGATATCTTAGATCATTAAAAACTGCGGTGAACAATGTATATTTGGTCATAGCACCTATAAACCAAGACCACAAATCTAAACTCAAATAAGTAAAAATCTATTTCTAAAACTTCACTAGCCATTCTTAAAGAATTTCATTATCTGTTGCCATTCTATTGTTCTCAACTACTTTTTTTCAATGTTATCATTTGAAATTTTTTAATTGAAATGAATCCATAGATTCGTTTTTAGCAAAAGCCATGCAACCTTTCATTTTTATTATTGTATTTGTTACTAGAAAGTAGAACTAATTATAAATCATTGTTTATATTAGTTCTACTTTTTGGTAACATATAAAATTTGTTTCAATGAAAAAATCTCGTCTTGGAGAATTTGAAGAAGTAATATTATTACTGGTAGGTATACTAGATCAAGATGCCTATGCTTTTAAAATTGCGGAAGAATTTGAATCACAAACCAAGCGTTCTGCTTCGATTGGTGCCGTTCATTCAACGTTAAATAGATTGAGTGGAAAAGGATTCTTAAAGTCTTCTATGGGTGAACCATCTGCGGTTAGGGGAGGTCGAAGAAAAAGAATTTATACGATTACCGCACAGGGCGAAAATGCATTAAAGGCATCGAGAGCATTAAAAATGAATTTGTGGAATCAGTATCCTCCCTTTTCTTTAGAATGGAATCTGACAAGACTTTCTTTAAAATTTGACCAATGAAAAAGCGTAAGCATTTACCTCCCGAAAAGGCCACTCGTTTTCTAGAGTGGTTTCTCAAAGATGATTTAGTTGAAGAAGTTGTAGGCGATTTGGAAGAAAAATTTCAAATCAAACTAGAACAAAGTACTCCTATAAAAGCAAAACTTAATTATTGGATTCAAGTCATCCATTACTTGAGACCATTTGCGATAAGAACGAATATTTTTTCAAATTTAAATCCATTTTTTATGTGGCAACATCATCTTAAAATTAGTTGGAGAACATTGATTAAACATAAAGGATTTTCTATCATCAACATCGGCGGATTAGCTATTGGTATGACAGTGGCTATGCTCCTAGGACTATGGGTGCATAGTGAAATTTCTTATGACAAAAATTTTGAAAACCTAGATCATATCGCCCAAGTCATTCAACATCGTACTATAGGTGATGATATACAAACATGGTACACCATGCCTTTTCCAATGGGAGATGAATTGGAACTCAATCATAAACATCACTTCAAACATGTTGTAAAGTCTTCTTATACCAATCCATTTAATTTAGAATACAAAGGCGAAAAATTTTTAAAATCTGGTGACATCATTCAATCTCACGGTATTGAAATGCTCGCGCCTAAAATGCTACATGGCAACTGGAAAGCATTAGAAGAAAACAATAGCATTATTTTGAATCGTAGTTTATCGAAAACAATATTTGGATCAGAAAATCCGATTGGGAAAACCATTACTTTCGAAAACGAATTTCCACTAAAAGTAACCGGTATATTTGAAGATTTTCCAGAGCATTCCTCTTATTCGATCAGTAAGTATTTTGTTTCTTGGGACATTTATTTAAAAGTAAATGAATGGGTCAAAAACATAGGCAACCCTTGGGGCAACAATTCTTTTTTGTTAATGGTACAAAAGAAATCGGATAAATCTTTTGCCGAAATTCGTTCCAAGATGAAAGATGTGTTATTGAATAAAGTAAAGGATGATCAAGGGGCTTTTACAAGTCGACCTCAGTTAGATTTCCTTCCGCTAAAAGATTGGTATTTAAACGCTAGCTATACAAATGGTGTACAAAATGGAGGACGTCTTCAGTACGTTTGGTTATTTGGCTTAATCGGTATTTTTGTTTTGCTTTTGGCTTGTATCAACTTTATGAATTTAAGTACTGCGCGATCTGAAAAAAGAGCAAAAGAAGTCGGAGTCAGAAAGGCTATCGGATCTAAAAGAAGTCAACTTATCTACCAGTTTTTTATGGAATCTATTTTGGTTTCAGTAATCGCATTTATACTTTCCTTAAGTCTTGTTCAGTTGATCTTACCTTGGTTTAATGAAATTGCAGATAAGACCATCTCCTTGTCATGGAACTATCCTCTATTTTGGATAGGAGGCTTAGGTTTTGCTCTTTTTACTGGTCTTTTAGCTGGTAGTTATCCCGCACTATATTTATCCTCGTTTAATGCTATCAAAGCATTAAAAGGTACTTTCCGAATCGGACGTTTTGCGACTATTCCTAGAAAAATTTTGGTGGTCATTCAGTTTAGCGTTTCTATTGCTTTGATTGTTGGGACTGTTTTAGTGTATCAACAAATTCAATATGGTCAGGATCGACCTCTTGGATATGCTCAAAATAATTTGGTATATCTTCGAATGAATGAAGGCAATATTCGACCAAAATATCAAGTGATTGAACAGGAGCTTAAAGCTTCAAAGGCTGTTACAGAAATGGCTTTTTCTACAGCGCCAGTCACTCGAGTATGGTCTACTAATGGTGGCCTAAACTGGACGGGTAAAGATCCTGATCTTGGCACAGACTTTCCCTTCACAGGCGTGTCCCATGATTATGGTAAAACCGTAGGATGGGAATTTATCAAAGGACGAGATTTTGACATTAATAAATCTACAGATTCAACAGCTATCGTAGTCAACGAAGCAGCGATTCGATTTATGCAATTGGAAAATCCCATTGGAGAAGTTATAGATTTAGGAGATGAAAAATTGACCATCATCGGTGTGACAAAAGACATGGTCATCGAATCACCTTATCGACCAATTCGGCCTCATTATTATTATATTCCGGGAGATCGTGGTCGAATTGTTCATCTTAAATTAAATCCTGACTTCGCTGCAAAAGATGCCATTCGGCAAATTGAAACGACGGTCAAAGAGCATATTCCCAAAGCTCGAATGGCGATTAAATTTGTTGATGAAGATTACAATAAAAAATTTCATTCAGAAAACCGAGTGGCTACGCTCAGTGGTATCTTTTCACTCTTGGCCATTTTTATTAGCTGTTTAGGATTATTTGGTTTGGCTTCCTACATGGCAGAAAGACGAAACAAAGAAATCAGTATCCGCAAAATTTTAGGTGCCTCCATTTTAAATTTATGGGGAATGCTCTCAAAAGATTTCGTTTTCTTGGTTTTGATTTCCTTTTTAATTGCTATTCCAATCGCCTATTATTTCATGTATGGTTGGTTAGAAAACTATGAATATCGGATTGATATTTCATGGAAGGTATTTGTTTTTTCTGGAATAGGTGCTTTGATGCTTACTTTGTGTACCGTGAGTTTTCAAGCCATTAAAGCCGCTACAGCAAATCCTGTGAATGCATTGAAACAGGAATAAAAATGGATTCAGATTGACACGAAAGGGGTAAGGATAGGATAGTGTTTTGGAGAAGTCAAATCAAAAAATATTTTATTGTTATCTTTGATATTCTTTAAAACAAATCTCACTCAATTTCGTGTGGGTTTAATTTTAAATAATTGTAGAAATATGAAATATTTTCCCTTATTCTTATTTTGTACCTTCTTTTTTATTTTCACTATAAAAGCACAAGAGACCAAAAAAATGAATACGACCGAGCAAGCAAATCTACCTTATCATCAAATTCCAGAAGCGCCAGATTCATATTCTGCAAAACATGTGGTAGCTAGAATGATTGATGGATTGGGCTATCGATATTATTGGGCAACAGAAGGATTGCGAAAAGAAGATTTAGCTTTTACGCCAGGTAATAATGGCCGAAATGCAGAAGGGACTTTGGATCATTTATTCAATTTAGCTGGGACGATTTTAAATGGAGTGAAAAATGAGCCGAACATTCGCCCATTCAATGAACCAGAAATGACTTGGGAGGAAAAACGCAAAAAAACTTTGGAACGAATCAAAGCGGCAAGTGATTATTTAAGATCATCAGACAAAACCTTAAAAGAAATGGAAATCACTTTTCAAAGAGGTGATCGAAGTTCGTCTTTTCCTTTTTGGAATATGCTAAACGGTCCATTGGCGGATGCACTTAATCATGTTGGCCAAATTGTGACTTATCGTCGTTCTGCAGGAAATCCGATAAATCCAATGGTCAATGTCTTTATTGGAAAAACGAAAACTGAGTAAGTTAATTTTGAATAATTGGATGCAAGAATTTTGAATAGCCCTATAAGGTAATTTTACGTTATAGGGCCATTCAAAATTCAATTATTCCCTCATTCAATTATTCAAGGCCTTCCCCGTATCCCCACTTCTCTTCTCATAATCTTTGACCAAAAGATAATACCAAACGACACCAAAGGCATAAAAAGCAACTGTTATTAAAAAGATGGAAACATAACGCAATTCCATGACACGGAGATAGGCGAAAATTTTAATCGAGAAAAACCAACTTCCAGACCAGATACTTGCATTGAGCGCACTCATGATTTCCTGATTTCTTTTACCCACATAATACATCGTTAATTCAGAGGTCATTGGGCCGGCAGCATTCATCAATGGTTGGCGAATGATGTAAAAGAATGCAGCGATATAAACAGCATAGGTCCAGTCATTATAATACTCGGACGTCGCTAAAAAAAATAACGCAAAAACAGCAAGGGCTTGAAAGAGTACAATGGCAATCCGATAACCAAAACGTCTTCGAATATAAGGCATCATAATCATAACTAGGATGACCAAAGTAAAAGTCATAGATCCCATCAAGGAAAAAGCATCAGAAGGCATGCCATGAACTTTTAGGAAAAATAAATTGATGACTGGAATCGTAAAACCCGCACCGATAGCGATGATCAAAGTAGGAATCACGGCTTTTAATATTAAATCCCAATCATAGTCTTCTCGGATTTTTCGAAAAGGAATGGTCTCTGAAATGTTTTCTACAATGCGAATTTTTGAAATGAAAAATATACTTAATGTGGATAGTGCTGCGAAAATCATTAAGACTTTTCGTTCATCAAAAAAATCAGGATTCAAAGCATGTAAGACATAATTGAGAATACCTACAATCGTTATACTCAAACTAAAAGTTAGAAATTTTAAAGAAATAGATTCGGAATGACTTTCTTTTTTAGCATTTAAAATGATGTAGGGTAAAATGGTGATTTCAAGACAAATGAAAGAGAGCCCCCAACACATGGCCATCGCATAAAGGAAAGAAGTCCATTGGATCTGAACAGCATAAATAATCAAAAAGGAAAAGATAGGGAAGGTGCTTCCGCAAATCAAGAAAAAGGGTTTGAGGCGTCGACCTTTGATAAACAATCCAAGTGGAAAAGCAAAAACAGCTACCGCTAAAAAACGATAGGATAAAACTTCTGCTACTTCAAAATCTTCATAACCCACACTGACCATGTAATAATTGAGCAAAAGAAAAAAAGAAGCATTGACACTTTGGATACAAAATGCAGCAGCGATGGCTAGCCAAATGTGGGATTCTACGTTTCGATAGCCTTGTAATACTTGGGTAATCAGTTGCATTTTCCCGCAAAGGGAGTCATTATAGTTTTGGGGAATTATTTCCGAGAACGAAGATAAAAACCTTCTTCGTTTAAACAACAAAACCTGTCCAGTAGTTCCTCAAACTATTGGACAGGTCATGTGATTTTTGGTTCTTCGACAATAGACATTTAAAATTGAAATTCTTCCGATAGCTATCGGAATCCTTTGGTCGCTTTTTCATCTCACTTTATGAATGTCCATGCATGCGTACATACAGGATTTGTCAAAGAAGGAGCAATTCTATTTGCTGGCGTTTTCTACAGCATTAAGATGTCTGTCAATAAATCGTTTTCGCCGAAAGGTAATCGCTATAAATGAGGCTGTTGGTTCATCCATATTATAGACTTCCCAATCAGAGTCGTAATTTTTTAAAATTTCTTTGACACAGTCTACCCGATTACCCCCTGGATTTTTACAATCTTTCCAATAGAAAAATTCCACTTTATAGGTATATCTTCCTTGGCTGACGCCATTTATTTTTACATCTACAACTATATCTTGTTCACCTGACACCTTCGGTATTTGAATCGCTATTTGTCCCATTGAGATTTTTTTAACAAAAAAAATTAAGAAATATTGTTTAACAATATACGAAAAAATATAGACATAATCAGCTGTATTTTTTATTTCTAATATTATTTCCTACCACGAGATCCATTGACCCAAGGCTCCCAAACACTAAACATACGCATGGTGAATTCTAATTTATGTGCATCAAATAGTTCTTGAATTTCTGCTCTATTTTGTTGTGGCCATGTCATTTTTGAATTGTCTAGGTTGGCAAAGCCCAAAGTTAAAGCCGCAATGATAGCGGAATTGATTTTTAACGATTTTAAATCGACTTTGTCGTAAGTATCAGAAGCTGCATGATAATTGAGACCATAATTGGTGGGTAAATGATTGGCGACCAAATTACCAACACCTTGTAGCATAAAGTCAAAATTATCGGTACCCACAATAGGGACATTCACTTGCGTGAAATTTCCAAGAGCGGCGACCGGTTTTAGAACTTCATCGACCACAGGCATTAATTCCGCTCGACCATTGGTGAAAAATCCAGTAATAGGTCCACTGCCAATATCAACGGATAAAGCCATGATGTGATTTTTCATTTCGCTTTCATGTTTTTTGGTATAATCCCAAGAGCCAAAATATCCTTGCTCTTCTCCATTCCAAAGTGCGAATCGAATGGTTCTTTTAGGTCTTATTTGGAGTGACTGCATTTGTCGAGCCATGTCAATCATCATGGATACATTACAACCATTGTCATTGGCGCCGGTGCCCAAAGCCCAAGAATCAAGATGTGCTCCAATGATAATAATTTCTTCTGGTTTTTCACTTCCAAGAATTTCTGCGAAAACATTATGACTAACAAATTCACCACCAACTTCTGCATTAATTTGAATATTAATATTCAATGATTGACCTTGTTCTAAAACTCGAATACAACGCTTAGCATCTTCTCGGGCCATCACTATTTGAGGCATTTGGTTATTGGTTGTTTTTGAAGTGATAAAACGATAGAGTAAACCTTTTGGCCGAGAAGCCATAAACACAATTCCTTTGGCTTGATGTTGTAAGGCTAATTTTTCAGTAGTAGCTGCCATTCCATATTCTGTAAATAGCCCATTGATGTCAAGGCATAAATCAGCTTCTACGATAATGATTTTACCCGCGATGGACTTTTCTGCTTTTTCAAAATCAGCTTCTTGTCCCATTCCAAGATATAATAATTCACCTTGATGATTTCCTGGAGGTGATTGGTATTTAGCAACGACCTTTGGTTTGAAATTGATGGTGCCATTGATGTCTACATCCGTTGCTTTAGGTAGCCAAAGTACAGGCATGTTAAAAGCTTCTTTCCAAGTTTTGACACCTGCTTCCTTAAATTTATTGAAAGCCCAATCAACTGCTTTTTCGTTGGCTTTGGACCCTGTAACCCGACCACCAATTTGATCACATAGTTCTTGTAAATCTTCTTCTATAGGTGTTTCACCAAGTAATTTTCCGTTGAGTCGATAGAGGTCATTTTGTGCTTGTAAATGGAGTGTGCTAAGAAGAATCAATAAGAGATAAAAGATTTTTAGGAAGCGAGTCATTAGAAAAAATTAGGTGATTGAAAATTGAAATAGTCTTTGTCTATAACAAGATAACATTTTTTGTAAAAAATATGACAGGGAGAAAACAAAGCTACTGGGTGTTTATAAGTTATGTTTTATTTTTTTATGCTACCTTGAAGCTTCAAATTTTATTTTTTAAAACTAAAAATATCAATTCACATGAATGCGCATAAAGCAAGTTTTACCAATGCTATCTTATTAGTTGGTCTAGGAATTTGGGGATATTTTTCTGGAACATCAATGACCGCCTTGATTCCTGTAGTATTTGGAATCGTTTTATTGGCCTTAAATAATGGAGTAAAAAAGGAAAACAAAGTAATCGCTCACATTGCAGTTGTTGTTACCTTATTGGTTCTTTTGGGATTAATCAAACCTTTTTTGGGAACGATAGAGCGCGGAAATACATTAGGGATTTTCAGGACTGGTGCGATGGTTTTATCTACAGTTATAGCGATGTTTTATTTTATCAAAAGTTTTATCGATGCTAAAAAGGCACGAGAGAATGCTGCTAATTAAAACAAAAAAAACTACCCAACCTATAAATTGAGGTTGGGCAGTTTTGTCATTTATTAAAAACATCCAATACGTAAGATTTTCTCTTATTCTGTTGTAGCGACAACCAATTTCTGATTCATTACCTTCCCATCTTTAGGAGTGATAACGACATGATATATTCCAGTCGGAAGTGTACTGATATCTAATTCTAATGGTTGAGTACTCAATGTAATTACCTGAGTGGTTAATACCTGTTGATTCACAGAATTATAAATCTGTAAAGTAGCAGTCGCCTCCACTTCTTTCGTGAAATTTAAAAACGCCACATTTTTAGCTGGATTAGGATAAACAATGGCTTTCAATTGATTGCCTTCATTGGTATTAGTTTGTTCCAACAAGTCTGCTTGAAGAAGATTCGCTTGTATAGTTTCGGTATTACTATTTGTAGTTGGATCACAAGCTGAAAAATTTTGTTGATAATACATGGCATTATCACGTGATCGTACTTGATTGCCAATAAATAATCCATGCAGTTCCGTTGGATTGTCCTCAGATGATTTTTCAACTTTAAATTTGTCTTTAGCATATACTACACCATAAACTTGAGTTCCTTTATTGATCGTCGCATCATCTTCAGCGAATACAAAAACATTTTCTTCATCAGGATTAAAGTTGTTGCTTTCCCCTAGGACGAAGTCGTCTTTAATAATCAAATTAGTGCACTGATCAAAAAGAATGGTCACATCAGCTCTCGATTTAAAATCTTCAATGTATACATGACTGTTGCCAGAAAAAATGATCGTAGCACCATTTCGCACGTCAACTTTTTCGTAGATCGCTTGATCAAGTGTAACTACTTCATTACTATGTACTTTAATGCTTAATTCACTACCAGCATCGCTGTCATTGAGTAAGCATTCTGGTAATTCAGGTGTTGCAGCTATAGCACAAGCATTGTTTACTTTCGCACCGCTGTTGATCTCAATTTCAGGAGCATTAATAAAGGTACCATCTACTGTAATGTAAGATTCTTCACTCACTTCCGCTTTGCCACTGTCTTCTATGACACCGACACCACCACTATGGAAAACATTCTTTTCAACATCTACTTCGTGTATTCCGACTAATACATATTGATTGGTTGGTGCAGGTCCTCCACAAGCAGGATCACTTGATGGAAGTCGAGTTATAGTAATCCAGTTTCCTGAAATACTTTCGCAATCATCATCATCTAAGGTAGAGATATGTTCACCAACTATAGGATCATCAAGACCTCTGTAGTTCCAACCCCAAACGTGGCATTCACCAGCAGGAGCTACACTTAAATCAAGTGTGCTTCCATCAGCTGAATTTAACCAAGCTAAGATATTATCGTTATCATCCGTAATGATGTACCAGTAGCTTAAGTTAGGAGAAGCTGTCGTGTGACTTACGTCAAAAACTATATCTCCTGCACAACCTGTATAATCAAAACTTCCATCAGGTAAACTAACTTCTCCACCATCTGGCGCTTCTCGATACACAGTGATTGGATTAGAAAGATCATAGCAACCTTCTAAATCAGAAACGTTGTTACCCACCATAACACCAGTTAACCCATCTTCATGGCTGATGTGCCAGATTAAGCAAGTACCGACACCTGCACCATCTAAATCAAAAGGTGGAGCTTGAGGTAATCCTAAAATATTATTTTCCGTATCTGTAATCACCCAACCGTTTACTGGTCCAGAAGGATTTGCAGTAAATTCGATATTTAAAGGATCAGCGTTTCCATCCACGCAGATAGAAGTTTCGGTATTTCCATTGTCTAAAGTAATTTCCCCAGCCTCTGGTTGATTTCTGACAACAATAACGGGATTAGAAAGGCTATAACAACCCTCAAGGTCATTAATGTTTTGTCCCATTATTAGACCAGTTAAACCATCTTCATAGCTGATGTTCCAGATGGAACAAACGCCTTCTCCTGAGGTATCAAAATCCACTACTCCTGGCATAGGAGGTA
>CAYTVR010000065.1:0-30568 GCA_964441245.1 uncultured Saprospiraceae bacterium
TTGACAACCAAATAAATTTGGTTGACCAAAATACCAAACGAAATCATTTAGCTCCATCTTTAAATTGAATGACAAGCAAAAATAATAAAAGTTGCATGAATACGATTTAATTTTGAATAACTGAATGCGAGAATTTTGAATGGCCCTTTAACGTAAAATCCACGTATAAAGGGCCATTCAATTATTCAAAACTCACCTATTCAACCATTCAACCATTCAACTGATCCAGTAACCATTTTCGTTCGGTTAAAGGTTGACTTCGTTCAATTTCTATTTTTAATTTGTTCTTTTGGCTTTCGCTGAATGGATTTAGCTTGAGCAATTTTCGAGTGAATCTTATGATGTTTTTATAATTAGTCTTATGATAGCCAATCACCTTTTTTCGCAATAAATAGGTACGCATACTTTCTAGTAAAGACTCTAAAATATCGTATTCTTTAAGTTCAAAATATATTTTCATCAACATATTTTTGGAATCGAGATTGAGAAAGATATCATCATATTCGACCTGCAAAAGTAATTGCATGGCTGCATGATATTCTTTTCTAGTATAATACAAGCGAGCTAAATTATAGCTATAGTTACTTTCTCGATATTGAGGTTCTAGCTGATTTTTATAATCGGAAATAAAAGATTCTATGGTATCAAATTCTCCTAGTTTTAAACCGGCAGCAACCATGTTTTTGTAAGTGAATCTTGATAAAAAACCATTTTGTAAAAATACGCCACGAGTCAAACCTGTTTGATATAAATCAAAACTTTCTTGAATAAATTTGTTTTCACCAGTATTAATTTTTTTGATGCAATAATTGATAGAGAGAATAAAAAGATCTCGTAATTCGTCTTTTGAAAAAATATCAAGATGTTGAAATAGATTATTTTTTAATCGTTGAAAAAATAAGGGATCATCTTCTGTCAATGATTTATACGTGTAGAAATAAGTAGCTAGGAATGGAATTTTTAATAATTCTTTTTGTTTGATCAATGTCTCTATTTCATGTAACAGTTCAATTTTATATTGATAATTAAAAACATTTCCATGAGCCAAAGTCAAACAAGTACGCCGTAGTTTTTCCCCAATATAACGAATGTCTAAAGTATCATTCATCTTTTGTAAATTTAAAGGAGCAACTCTTTTCTCTCGAGCTGAATAGGCATGACGCTCGACTTGAATGTGATATTCCAAATTAAAATAATCAACATTTCGAATAGGATTTTTGCGTAAAAGACCTTCTGCTTTTTTGATCGATTTAGGTATTAAAGAATTTAAATTTTTTGCGCGATAAATCTTACTAAGGATGATTTGTTGATCCACTTTCTGTTCTTTGAAATGCTCAGCAATCAAATATTTTTCAATCAATCTCAATAAAAAAGTCATCGACTGACGCAGCTTGAAGTCATCATAAGAGCTATCTTTTGGAAACAAAATTTTATAAACCACAGACTTATTATTGATTGCTGCGGTGTTAGGATGACGAATTAAAAAGTCTAGTAATTGTATCACATCCTTCCTTGAATTGTGATAAGGAGAGGATACAAACTTCCGCAATCCTGCCTTTTCAGCAGCATCAAGAGTGGAAAAAACAGTAATTAAGCGACTTTTAAACATGAAATTAAGATATCGTTTTTCAACAAATTGTGCAAAATTAAACATGCTTACCTTATTAAATAAGTATGGTTTTTCAACAAAAGTGATTTTTTGTCTTTTTTTTTATGCGCTATTTGCCTCAAATTTGTAGAAGACAACAGAAAATATAAACACCTAATGTCGAATAATAACCATTTTTGATCGATGCTGTTTTTGTGTTAGAATAGGCAAGCAACATAATAATAGCTGGGCGATCCTGTCCCAACATACATCTCGTAGCTATCGAAATGTATCGTAGAAAGAGTCTTTCATACAATGTGTCGATTATTTGGCTTTAGGTATTTTTTATTGAAAACGACTTCATGTTAAAAACAACGATTATGACGAATATAAGGAGAGCCGTAGGGATGATTTATTTTTTATTTGTAGTAGCCATTTCGCTATATGGACAAGGTTGGGAACGTGCTTATGAATTTGAAGAAATTCCTATCCCATGGATCAGTTATATGTTTAATGAGGATAATGGAGAACATGTCTGTTTTGGATATGAATATTCCTATGGCGGTGTTGATAATATAAGCGGTAGGATATTTTGGATGAAAATAAATGCACTCGGAGATACTATTTCATTAAAAGAACATGAAATAATTGGGATGTCCCGTGGCGCAGCAAAAACTGACAATGGCATAATTCATTCATCCGTTACTTATCTAGATCATTTACATGACAGTATTGTTCAGACCAATTTAACTAAACTAGATGTAAATGGTAACTTGGAATGGAACCACGTTTTTGATGGACACTTAGGAGGCGATATAGTTGTTTCCAGTCAGGGTGGTTTTTTGATGTTGGAACGGCCATCTTTTGCTTCTAGTCTTTACCCTGATACCCTCCAATTAATAAAATTTGATGAACTAGGTAATTTAATTTGGAGACAAATATATCCAGATGTTAATCATGTAGAAAGAGGAGAAAGAGTGGTCGAACTTCCAGATAGTAATATTATCGTAATGGGAACTTCTCGTCATCCAGACGAAAATCTAGTTTTGTTAAAAACAGATGCAAATGGAGACGCAATTTGGAGGAAATTGTATCCTGAATGGTTCGCCCGCAAAGGGCTTAATCTAAAGATTTCGATATCAAATGATTTATTGGTCACTGGAGATTCGTCTATTTTAAAATTTGATCTGGACGGGAATTTATTATGGTCTAAAACATTTGAAGGTCAATTTATACATGATTTTGAGGAACTACCAAATGGAGATTTACTTTTTACAGCAAGAGAAGAACCTAGTCAAACTAATTTATTTAGACTCTTTAAAACAGATACGGAAGGCGAAATTATATGGGTCAAAACATTTATCAGGCCTTTTGATAATTTAGGGGCGCCATTAATTAACCTTACTTCTGATGACGGTATTCTTCTTGGTGCATATGCTCAAAATTTCCTTCAAAATCAAGATTTTGCATACATTTTCAAACTAGATTCTAATGGAAACATTTACAGTGGTTTCATTAATGGTCAAGTGAAAAATGATGAAAACAATAATTGCCTAACAGACCAAGAAGAATTTCTGATGGAAAATTGGATGGTCTCTGCTGCCAATGCGGAAACGACCCTTTATGGTCTTGTTGATGCGGATGGAAATTATGAGATCAATTTAGATACAGGTAATTACTTGGTTAATGTTTTGGAACCTTTTAATTATTGGGAACCTTGCATGGATTCTGTTTGGCAGGAAATCAATCCTTTTGATACGGTCGAAATTGACTTTGCCATGCAAGGCATAGTAGATTGTCCTCTCCTCACTGTTGATATTGCAGTGAATCAATTGCGCCGTTGTACCTCCAACTTTTATCAAGTTCATTATTGTAATGATGGAACCATCACGGGAGAAGATGCTTTTATAGAAATTGAATTTGACGAAGAGATTATTGTAGACAGCGCAGAGGTAATGTGGACGGCCGTTAGCGGGAATGTTTATACTTTTGTAATAGGAGATATAGCCATCAATGAATGTGGTGATTTTTGGGTCGCAACGACACTCGATCCCAATTGTGATGCGATTGGTCTGGGAGAAACCTATTGTGCGGAAGCACATATCTTTCCAGATTCTTTTTGTTTATTTGATCCAACGTGGGATTTGTCAAGTATAGAAGTGAATGGAGAGTGCGAAGGCGATAGCATTCATTTTTATATTGAGAATATTGGAGAAGCACCCATGTCAGAATTTTTGCAATATATTGTTACGGAAGACAATATTATGCGAGCAAACAATCCGTTTTTACTAAATCCTCAAGAGATCTTAAAAGTGTCTTTCGAAGCAACGGGAACCACGATGCGGATGGACGCAGGACAAGCTTTTGGTCATCCCGGTTTTAGTATGCCTAACACAACGATTGAGGGTTGTGATCCTGATGGAGATGGAAATTTCAGTATTGGATTTTTTACTCAGTGGCCCAATGATGATGCCGATCCATTCGTTTCTATAGAGTGCCGAGAAGTGGTTGGTTCTTTTGATCCTAATGATAAACAAGCGAGTCCTCGTGGGGTAGATGAGCAACATTATATTCGGGAAAACATGGACATCGAATATTATTTAAGATTTCAAAATATTGGTAATGCTGAGGCTTTTAAAGTAAGGATTACAGATACGCTTTCTCCCTTTTTAGATATCAGTACCATTCAATTAGGGGCAAGTAGTTTTCCTTATCGTTTTGAAATATTGCCAAACAATGTGTTGCAATTCACCTTTGAAGATATCAATCTGCCGCCAGAAGCATTGGACGAACCTGGGTCTCATGGTTTCGTAAAATACCGGGTTAGTCAATATCCTAATAATCCTATTGGCACCATTATTTACAATACAGCTCAGATTTTCTTTGATAATAATGCACCCATTGTGACCAACACGACTTATCATGAAATAGGAGAAGACTTTATTGAAATTCTTTTATCAAACAATGAAAACATCAAAGACGAAAGAGTCAAAGTGATTCCAAACCCCTTTAATGAAACGACACAGTTTTCTATTATTAGCGAAAAAAATGAAAAGGCGGTTTACACTTTAAAGGTGTTAAATACAATTGGACAAATTATTCGATTAGAGGAATTTCAAGAGGCTAGTTATGATTTTCATAGAAAAAATTTATCGGATGGTTTGTACCTTTTTACCATTGAAAATAAAGGTGAGTTGATCACTACTGGAAAAATGATGATACAATAAATGAGATAAGTTAAATTCTAGAACTATAATGATTATCCCGAATTTTCGAAAGAAGGTTCGGGATTTTTTTTGGACTGTATTTCAATGTGATAAAATGGAAATGACTGACCTTCTTTTTAAATGCATTTTGTTTTTGCGTATTAAAATAGACTTCAACTTTTAATTGAAAATTATCCAATCCATATCTTCGTTTATCCAAATCTCAACGTCATTGATCTATAAAATTTTCATTCCAATATTAAAAACCGCTTCTTGAAAAGGTATTAGAGAATAACACATTTCTGCGAAAGTGCAGACCATTCAAAAACTTTAAAACATGAGCACCATTAAAAACTTTTTCCTTTTCTGTTCTGGTATCGATCAAACTATTTTAGCAAAATGTCCTTCTGATGAAAATAAATATGTAGGCATAGGAGCCACTATATTTTTTACAGGGGTTCTTGCTTTTTTCTCAGCAGGCTATGCATTGTTTACGGTGTTCGATTCGTATTTGGGAGCTGTACTTTTTGGTATAATTTGGGGATTGATGATTTTTAATTTGGATAGATATATTGTCTCGAGTATGAAAAGTAAAGGATCTTTTGGCGGCGATTTTTTTGTGGCTCTGCCTCGATTGATGTTGGCGATATTGTTGGCCTTAGTCATTTCCAAACCATTGGAATTAAAGATATTTGAAAAAGAAATCAATGCCGAATTGATCACAATGGAGCAAGAGGTTTTTAAAACACAGGAAGATCGAGTCCAAGAAAGATATGCGACACAAATAGCCGATTTTCAAAAGGAAATAGTAGTCCTAAAAAAAGAAATCGCTATTAAAACCGCTAAGCGAGATACACTCGAAATGATGGCAATCCAAGAAGCAGATGGAACGGGCGGTTCGAGAAATAGAAATTTAGGTCCTATTTATAAAGCCAAAAAAGCAAAGGCCGAGGCAGCTCAAGGAGAGTTAGATCAATTGTTAGCTGCCAACTTACCATTGATCACTGAAAAAGAAAATGCAATCAAAGAGATGCAAACGGGCATCAGTACACAGATCGCTAGTTTAGATCGAGACAACTATGGTGGCCTCGCTTCTCGCATGGAAGCATTGGATCGGTTGAGCAATAGAAGTGAAGCTATTATGATTGCCAATATCTTTGTGATGCTGCTTTTTGTTTCCGTGGAAACGGCACCTATTTTAGTCAAACTTATTTCTCCTCGTAGTCCATATGATTATTTGCTCAACGAGCATGAGCATGTTTTTAAAATGGCCCACCAAGAGCAAACGACACTAAGAAGTAATACTGTTAGAAATAAATTACAAGTAGATATCGAAGTCGGAGTTCACCGAACCAATGCTAAGGTAAGAGCAGAGAAAGCACTGATCGATGAGCAATTACGCCAACGGTTGCAAGCATTAAAAAATAAAGAACTGGGTTGGGACGATCGGGCTTGGCAGATTTAAAATGCTGTTTAAAAGTGAATTTCATTTCTTAGTTTATTAAACATCACATTGCTTTTTAAAATCAAAACATAAGTCATCCCGAATTTTCCAGATATTATCCCAATAGACAAAAAATAGAAAGTACCATGAACTTTAAAGCTTCAAAAGTCGCATTAGAATACTGATTGAATAGATTACTTGGATCGCGCAGATTGCTCAACGAATGTGCCTTTCGATCGCGGGAAAAATCAGCGTAATCTGAGTAATCAGCAAGGTCTGCGTGCCATTTTCGGAATCGGAATCGTTAATCCATAAATACTTTAATACTAAATAAAATTAGGGATGACTCATGTGTAAGATTCCATCAAAAACAATTGAAAATGGAGTCGACAAAAAAAAGATTGACCTACCTTAGTCACTATTCTATTTTACATAATTCACGATTGATAAATCCTCATCACATAATTATCTTTTCTAATGGTATAAAGGTTTTTACTGTAAAATGCATGTTACAACATTCGTAATTTGGCACGCTTTTCGTTTAATAGATAAAGTGACATAGTAAAATCCCTCCATTCTACTTAGTGACAAAACAACGTATCATTGTTTTGTTATCTCCCATTCTAATTTATTTAGAATTTTTTGTCCAACGATAATACCCATTTATATCAATCAAGGGTATCCTGAATTTAACGAATAATAGCTGCAAACTAAAGCTAAATTTAGGATCAACAAGTGGACACAAGAATAATTTATATCATATTTTTTATACTGATTTCTATCAGTTGTCATGCTCAGTGGCTTTGTCCATGGGAGAATAGAATACCTGTTGAGGTGTCAGAAACTTCCGGCAATGCGCTCACCGATCATCAAGTCAGAATTGACCTGACTTACCAAACGGGTATGCAGGCTGATTTTGCAGATATTCGATTCACGACAAATGATGGAACCACTTTGCTCAATTATTGGGTGGAGGATTTTGTAGCGAGTACTTCTGCTATCGTCTGGGTGAAAATGCCAACACTTCCTGCCAATGGCAATAGCCAAATCTATTTATACTATTCCAACACAACCGCCAATTCTGCCAGTAATGGCGTGAATACTTTTGTCTTTTTTGATGACTTTGAATATTGGTCTGGATGGAATAACTATGGTTCTGGAGTCGTAGAACAAGATACTTCTACGTTTCCGGGAAATGCTGTTTTGGCAAAAATAACACAATGTGATCCCAACGGAGGCTATAAAGAAATAGGAACAACATTAAGTGAATTTCGGCTTATTTCTAGAGAAATTAGATTGAACGAAGAAGGTAGCAGTTGTTCTTGGAATAGATATGGACTAGAAGATGAAAATTATAATGGCTATAACATTCGCCGAAATGCGGATTCTGGTGCAAATAATCAAAAATTTGGTTTTGAACGACGAACAGGAGGAGGAGCATCAAATGGTGTAGAAGGTAATCTAAACCACCCTTATGAAATTTGGTATCGAACAGAACTAACGCGCTGTTCAGCGAACACCAACAATATAACTGCAAGTCTTTATGATGACAATAAAGTATCCATTGGATCACAAACTGGAACAGATATTACCCATAATTCTTTTGATCGAATTACCATCCGAGGTGGACGTCCATATTATGTTGATCATATGGCTGTGGCTAAATTTACTTGTAGTGATCCTTCCTATGCTTTCGGTACATTAGAAGAAGATTTACCTACCGCAGTTTGTCAAAATATTACAACTAATTTAGATAATAATGGAAAAGTAAGTATCCAAGTCGATGATATAGATAATGGTTCTAGTGATGAATGTGGGATTGATACTAAAGTACTGAGCCAATCTGATTTTGATTGTGAAGACATTGGAGAAAATAAAGTTGAACTAATCATTACAGACCTACATGGCAATACCGCAATTTGTAATGCTGCGGTTACTGTAGTCGATGTCACCCCTCCGTCAATTACTTGTCCTGACGATATTATTATCGAAGCCAATACGACAGATTGTTCTGCCATTGTCAATTGGACTACTCCTGCAATGAGTGATAACTGTAGTGTAAGTACATCCGAATCTGATTTTAATTTGGGAGCTACATTTCCTTTAGGAGTGACCACGGTAACCTATCAATTAAAAGATGGAAGTGGAAATGAGAATAATTGTTCTTTTACGATTACGGTGAAAAATTCAGTTACTGCAGGAACCTGTAATATAGTCCATGATTTATGTCAACTCAATGAAGGAGCGGTTAGTGTCAAAGCCAATGGAGGAACAGCACCTTATCAGGTAACCTGGAATCCGAATGTAGGCAGCTCGTCCACGTCAACGATCAATTCAAATGGCGGTCAATTAACTATAACAAATATCCCCGGAGGCAATACCATTAATATTTCCGTAAGGGATGCAAATGGTTGCCCAGCTAACTAGTACAAATGAACTCAATAATATAAAAATTTAAAAGCTAATATGATGAAACGTATATTAATTTTACTTGTGTTTACTCTTGGAGCTATTTCATATGGATATAGCCAAACTTGTAATGGATCACTTTCCGTTACTATTCAAGGTACGGGAACTAACCTACCATTTTCAACTACGGAAGCTCATAGTGATTTGAGTTGTAATCCAAGTAGTGGTGATCCTGATGGAACGATCACGCTTAGTCCAGTTGGAGGTACATTACCTTATAATTTTGACTGGGATGATTTAGCTGGTACGGCGAATGATCAAGATCGAACCCTGTTGACTGCAGGGTCTTATACCGTAACGATTACCGATGCAAATGATTGTGAAGTTATTCTTGGTCCAATTGTTTTGACCGAACCAGTTGCGGTTACAGCTACTTCTACCATTGTTCCACCAAGTTGTAATACCAGTTCTGGTACTGCTAATGATGCGTCAATAGCTATAGTACCTGCTGGAGGATCTGGAACAGGAACCTATAGTTATACTTGGTTTACTGCTGATGGATCAGGTTTAAGCGGAGGTGATCAGGATCAAACTGGGTTGACTGCGGGAACTTATGACTTGACGATTACGGATAATAAAGGTTGTACTTATACAGAATCATTTGTAGTAACTGAACCAGTAGCAGTGTCTTGTATGGCCACTAGTCCAGAAGTTGGAGCAGGCGGAACTAATATATTATGTAGCGGTGGAACAGGAACCATCAGTGTGACTGGTGCCGGCGGTTCTGGTACTTATGAATATAAGTTAGATGCTGGTGCTTTTCAAACTTCAGGAGCATTCGCTGGTGTTTCAGCCGGTGCACATACGATCACTGTTAAAGATGATAAAGGTTGTGAAAGTACTTGTACCATAACACTGACAGAACCAGCTCCACTACTCGCTGGATCTTGTAACTATGTTCAGGATCTATGTCAACTAGGAATGGGAGAAATTAAGATCGAAGCATCTGGTGGAGTAGCACCTTATAGTGTAAGTTGGACAGCTGTTGCGGTTGGACCGAATACAACCGCAGGTGATCTGAATGAAGCTTCTCCTCAAACGATTGCAGCAGATGGAGGATCAGTTACCTTTACTGGAGCAGATGGAAATAATCAGTACAATTTTATTGTAACTGACGCCAACGGTTGTCAGATTCCTTAAGAGGAAAACTAATAATCTAACAACAATGAACAAGATCGAAAAGGAAGATTGGTCTGTCAAAATCAGTCTTCCTTTTTCGTTCTTATTCATTCAACTTTTTTTTATGAAAATATCTTTTTACCAAAAAATAATTTGTACAGCGTTAGTTTTGGGCATGGGTATGCAAATACTTTTTGCACAAACTTGTGTCGGACCACTCTCGGTTCAGATGACGGGTTCTCATAGTGCGGATTCTTTAAATGTAGATTTTCTTTCAGAAGATATTTCTTGTGCATCGGATGCAAATGGATCATTGATTGTCATGGTGAATGGTGGAAATCCTGATTACGCATTCAATTGGTCGGATGCCGTGACGGGAGATAGTATTCGATATAATTTGGAACAAGGGCTTTACGAAGTGACGGTGACAGATGAAGCAGGTTGTACGAAATCTCATGCTTGGAATATCAAAGAAATGAATCCAAGTAATAGTGAACTAACCATGAATAATGCTTGTGGTGTCTGTTGGTTGACCAATGGAGCTACCAGTTATTTTTACGATCCGAATATGGAATATATTGCAGGAGTAACTGATCACGCAAATGATGCTACTGATCTGGAGGATACAGAAGTTTGTGTGAATATTGATAATACGGTTCAAACCTGTAATAACAATCCTTATTTACCTCGGTCTTGGAAAGTTGATCCACAAAATCAAGAAAATGCCTGTCTAAAATTATTTTTTACTCAACAAGAATTTGATGATTTCGCAGCATCCTTACCTAATGAAACAGTGACCGCTCAACAATTAGTTACAGATCAACGACTTTGCATAACTGCTTTTAGTGGAGGCAATGAACATTGTAGTGATTTTCAATCTCAAATCGTTTACTCCATGGCCGATGCTCCTCCCTTGGTCGTCAAACATGAAAACCCTACTAAAGGAATTTGGTCTGTAAATGTCTGTACGGATAAATTTGCTACTTTTTATTTAAATGCTTGTAATCGATCATTGCCTGTCGAATTATTGCACTTTACAGGAAAACAAGAAGGGAGAAACAATCAACTAGATTGGGCTACTGCGAGTGAGCGGAATACTTTGTTTTTTGATTTAGAACAATCAACGAATGGAACAGAATTTACTTCTTTAACAAAGGTCGATGCCGTAGGTAATAGCGATGTACTCCATGAATATAGTTTTATGGATACTGATCCGTCGAATCGGATTGATTACTATCGCTTGAAAATAGTGGACCAAGATGAATCATTTGAGTATAGTAATATTGTTGTTATTGAACGAGATGTATCTTCTATTTCTACACTCCATCCGACGCTAGTCAATCAATATGCTTATTACAAAACTACTTTAAAATCTGCTCAACAACTAGAGTTTTGGGTTTACGATCCAATTGGTCAATTGGCGCATCAGCAGTATTTTGATTTAGATGCGGGTAATCATGAATTAAAATTAAACTTAGAACGTCTCCCGGTTAGCACCTATTTTATACAAGTGCATAGTAGCCAAGGGGTATTAGAAACCTATAAGATCATAAGGCGATAAAAATGCTTGGGCCAATCATTTTTTAATAGACTTGTTACCCTTTAACTGATGGAGCGAAACGAGGTAAATTTTGTTTTGAAGGAGGCATCCTGACATATATGTCGCATGCGGGTGAAGCTTAAATTCTCAAATTGAGTGATCTACGTTAAAAGTGGTGGGTTTGGAATGGCAAAATAGGAGGGAGCGGGAGAGTCTAGCGTTGGTTGATACAAGAGTATCAAAGGAATAGCCAAAATGAGTAAAGCCTTTATTTTGCCTAGATTTTTTGCTTCCTTTTTTATCAATGAAAAAAGGGAGACGCCGTAGGCTAAACGATAAAGGGTAACAAGTCTAATGATGATTTATTTAAATTGAAATCAAATGATCATTAGATATCCCTAAATAGCTATCAAAAAATTAGTGATTAAATCTTTCTTGTGTTTAAAATTAAAAATTTACCAAAGCTCTTTTTACCTTTGACATAAAGAACATTGGTTTAGCGAAAGATGCTGTTTGGTCTGATAGTAATGAAAATAGAATTCAAGATTTGATGATCGTAGGAGAGTGAATGAATCCCGACTATTTTTGAGTAAGATGAGGGAGGTGTTTTTTAAAATGCGACAAATGAATTTATTGAAGACCTAATCACCATAAAACGATAATCGAAGATCCCAACGAAGGTCGGGACACCAACAACGAACAACATGCACCCCAATCTTAAACATACCGAAAAGTACACCATACGCACCTACGAAATCGATTCCACCAAAAAAGCAACGATCCCAGCGATGATCAATTTGATGCAAGAAACTGCGATGCAAAATGTAATCAAGATGGGCGTCTCTGTTTGGGATCTAGAGCCTCATCACATTTCTTGGGTATTGATGCGTTTTGTTTTAAATGTTCAACGAATTCCCGTGCTTGGAGAACAGATTAAGATCATTACTTACCCCGCAGGTTTTGAAAAATTTTATACCTATCGAGATTATAAAGTTTATGATGAAAAAGATGAGTTGATTGCTTCTGCTGCTTCCACCTGGCTTTTGATGGATACGATCAAACGTAGGGTGACTCGGATCCCTGATTTTATCCTAGCATATGATATGCCAGCTGAAGAAATTTGCCTGCTAAGACCAGCGAATAAATTACCACCTTTTGGAACCGTATATAGCCAGAAAAATTTTCAAGTAGGATGGCATGATTTAGATTTTAATGAACATTTGAGTAATGTGCATTATACTAAATGGATGTTAGAATCCATGGATGATGAGTTTTTACAAAAAGGACAATTGTTACAATTTGATCTTCTTTTTCGGGCAGAAGCCAGATGGAAAGAAGTAATTATTTCAGAAGTTGAAAAAATAGATGAATTAACTTTTCAGCATCGACTGATTCGAAAAAACGACCAAAAAGAATTGGCCCAAGGAAAAAGTATTTGGCGTTTATAATAGAAATAATATAAAAGGTAATAAATTGATTGTCAGTCTAAAATAATTACCGAATTAATGCCATGTTTATTTTTGCGAAAGCTAAATGTTATATTTTCTGTGAAAAAAGTCAATGGTGCAAAAAAAATAAAGTAACTCAAAATCTTAACCCTTGAATAAGATTATTAATCAAGACTTGATTCATTTAAATGATAGTGTTGGTCAAGCTTATTTTTTTCGATTTAAAATCTTATATTGTGATGGCATTTTATACATGTATCTACCAGATAATAATAAGTGGCTAAATTGTAAGATACTCCAAAACTAAATGAACTTTTTGATAGAAATTTAAATTTGATCATTCTATCAATTCCAATCTGCCCCATTAAATTAATTTGGAATCTTTCCTTTTAGTTCTTCTCTGTCCCAAAACTTTTAAAGCAGTTTATAATTCCGTCCAGATCTTGTTTGTTCTTATGAAAAAATCATAAGAAAAATGGGATCACTTATACCTAATCGAAATATTTTAATGAAACCTTAACCAACTATAAAAATTGTGAAAAACTTACAAATTACTCTCCTTTTCCTTTTGTACTGCTTGTACCTGCCTTTAGCCAATGCACAAATCCAATATGTCATAGAAGGTGCAACAGGCGATGGTTCTTCATGGGCCAATGCCAGTGGAGATTTAAAACAAATATTGGATAATACCAACTCAGGTCAAATTTGGGTAGCACAAGGAATTTATAAACCTTCGACTACGGATCGATCTGCTTCTTTTGAAATAGCCAATGGGGTGAAAGTCTATGGCGGTTTTATTGGAAATGAATCCAGTCTTACTGAAAGAAATTTTAATACTAATGTCACCATACTAAGTGGTGATATTGGTACAGAAGGATTTGCATTGGATAACTCCTATTCTATACTTAAAACCATTAATGTCAGTGCCGCAACAGAATTAAATGGCTTTACCATTCAAGATGGAAACGCCTCTGGTATTGGAGGTTTTAGTGGACCCGATAGATCGGGGGCAGGTTGGTACAATGACTCTTCTAATGGCGAATCTAGCCCAACGATTCAAAATTGTATTTTTTCTGGCAATTCTGCGGATACTTATGGAGGAGCTATTTATCATGATGGAAGTGGCGCTGGTTCTTGTAATTCAACAATGATCAATTGCTCTTTTCTTAATAATTCAGCAGGATATGATGGAGGTGGACTTTATAATACTGGTCGCTCTGGTGGAAATTGTAATGTGACAATTGAGAATTGTCTATTCGATGGAAATACAGCAGGAGTAACAGGAGGAGCTATTTATAACAGTGGAAATGCTGGTTTATGTAATCCAACTATTACAAATACAATTATAAAGAATTGTTATGCTTCTTATGCCGGAGGTGGAATCTATAACTTTGCAAAGGATGGAGAATCAAGCCCTTTAATCGTCAATTGTCTTTTTGTTGAAAATGAAGCAGTCTCTGGTGGAGGGGCACTTTACAACCTAGGTTCAGGAACTGGAAATTCCAGCCCAATTATTGTCAATTCTACCTTTACGGAAAATGAATCCAATGTTGGTGGTGTTATGTACAACAATAGTGGAAATGCTGGAGGAACTACCGAACCCAATATTTTTAACTGTATCTTTTGGGATAATGAAGCTAACTTTGGAGAAATTTTCAGAAATAATTACGGTGCACCGACCATCCAATATTCATTAGTTGACGTTGAGGACTGCGATGAGTTAAATAGTGGTTTACAATCTAATGTTACTTGTGGTAGTGGGATGGTTTATGATCAAGATCCACAATTTATTAATGACGATGGAGGAAATTATGGCTTACAAAATAGCTCACCAGCGATCAATGTGGGAAGCAATATTATTATCAATGGCCTTGGTGTAACAATAGATTTACTAGGTAATCCAAGAGTTGATAATGGAACGGTTGATTTTGGTCCTTACGAAGTACAAGATGGTGTTCCACAAGATAGCGATGTGGATGGAATTGCAGATGCAATTGACAATTGCCCCTTTATTTCTAATGCGGATCAATTGAATGTTGATGGTGATGCTTATGGCGCAGTATGTGATTGCGATGACAATGATCCGAATATCCCATCCGCTCCGGGAACAACATGTGATGATGGAATTGCTACGACAGCTAATGACCAAATTCAAGCGGATGGTTGTACTTGTGAAGGGACACCATTTACGCCAAGTTATTGTACTTCTCGAGGAAATTCTCCTTGGGTAGAATGGATCAGCAACGTTTCTTTTGGAGATATTGATAATGATTCAGCAAAGGATGCTTACGGCGATTTTACAGGGCAGAGTACTGATGTTGATTTAGGTGGGACATATACAATTAGTTTGACGCCATCTTTCAGTTGGCCACATTATAATGAATATTTTCGAGTATGGATTGACTATAATCAAGATGCAGATTTTACTGATGTAGACGAAATGGTTTTTGAAGGAACCAATACCCCAGGAGCAAGTGGATCGACGGCAAATCCAGTATTAGGATCGATAACCATTCCGGCCTCTGCTGTTGCAGGAGCTACCCGAATGAGAGTTTCC
The DNA here is from genome assembly GCA_964441245.1 of uncultured Saprospiraceae bacterium. Classification (GTDB taxonomy): domain Bacteria; phylum Bacteroidota; class Bacteroidia; order Chitinophagales; family Saprospiraceae; genus JALZUU01. Next base: position 15,372 of record CAYTVR010000065.1, read on the forward strand.
ATGCAACGTGGAGCTTATGGAGAATCATGTGAAATTTTTGACGAAGGTGAAGTAGAAGACTATACACTTGTACTTGTAAACAGTGGTCCTTTGTTAAGTCTCAATTGTCCTAGTGACGTGACCGCTTCTGCAATAGGCGGAGCAACATCAGCAATCGCAACTTGGAGTCCACCAACAGTTAGTTCAACTTGTCCAACAGGTACGACCACTCTTAGCCAAATTGAAGGACTTCCAAGCGGAAGTAATTTTCCAATAGGAACGACTCCAATCACTTATCAAGCAACAGACGATTGTGAGAATGATGAGACTTGTAGCTTTAATGTCATCGTTGAATCCGTTCCAACTGAACTGACTTTAAACTGTCCTGAGAATATTAGTATTACACTACAACCTGGTGAGATAAGTGCACCAGTGACTTGGGATACACCAACACCAAATACAACTTGTACCGTGGCTAGTCTAAATCTTAGTCAAATCTCAGGTCCGACCAGTGGAAGTGATTTTGCCATAGGGCAAACCACGATTTCATATGAAGCTACAGACGGTTGTAATAATATCGAAAATTGTTCCTTTACAGTAAATGTTCAATCACCGGGAACGACTCTAACCTTGACTTGCCCTTCTAATATTACGATCACAGCAACACCAGGAGCAACAAGCGCATCAGCTAGTTGGAACGTGCCAAACACAAGTTCTAATTGTCCAACAGGAACAGTAAGTTTGACTCAAACGTTAGGGCCTACAAGTGGGAGTGACTTTTCTATAGGAACGACCGCGATTAGTTACGAGGCAGTCGATAATTGTGGAAATATCGAAACCTGTAATTTTAATGTTACGATTTTAGATGGAGGACCTATTGGAAATGGTTATTGTGATGCTCAGGGAAACGCACCTTGGGTAGAATGGATCAGCAATGTCAATTTTGGAAATATAGATAATGATTCAGGAAAAGATCTTTATGGTGATTATACAAATTTAAGCACTAATATTGATTTAGGAGGCAATTATGATCTCACCTTAACACCGTCATTTAGCTGGCCACATTTCAATGAGTATTTCCGAGTATGGATTGATTATAATCAAGACGAAGATTTTTCTGATGCTGATGAAATGGTTTTTGAAGGAACAAATATACCCGGAGCAAGTGGGTCTGCCGCGACACCAGTTAACGGAATCATTAATGTACCGGGAAGTGCAATAGCTGGAACAACTCGGATGAGAGTAGCCATGCAAAGAGGTGCTTATCCTGGACCTTGCGGAAATTTTGATCAAGGTGAAGTGGAGGATTACACCGTAGTATTGGTCAATAATGGCCCCATCTTAACCTTAGATTGTCCTGCTAATATTTCTGTAACTCTCGATCCCGGTCAAACAGATGCACCTGTGAGTTGGACAGCTCCAGTTCCAACTTCTACTTGTCCAACTGGAAGTGTGAATTTGATTCAAATTGCAGGTCCAACTAATGGAGACAATCTTTCCGCAGGAAATTATACGGTAACTTATGAAGCTACAGATGATTGTAGCAATATTGAAACATGTAGTTTTGCTATCATTGTTTCTGATCAAGCTACTACCTTAGAACTGATTTGTCCATCGGATTTTACCATCACGATGCCAGGAGGAAATACAAGTATAGCGGCAACATGGGCTACGCCTACAGCCACTTCCGATTGCCCAACAGGAATCACAAACTTAACGCAAACAAGTGGACCATCTAATGGAGCACTTTTCTCATTAGGAACAACGACGGTTGCATATGAAGCTACAGATGATTGTGGTAATGTAGAAACTTGTTCATTTGATATAACGGTATTGGAAGGAAGTACAGGAACCTATTGTGCTTCACTTGGCGAACAACCTTGGATTGAATGGATCGATAATGTAACTTTTGGATCGATCAACAACGATTCGAATAAGGAACGTTATGGTGATTTTACAGGACTGAGTACGACCGTAAATCAAGGTGATGCTTATCCAATTAGTATTTCTCATGTATTTAGTTGGGATCAATCTGATGAATACTTTCGAGTATGGATTGACTATAATGGAGATGGCGATTTTCTTGATCCAGACGAACAAGTCTTAGAGCAAATATATCAAGCTGGGGCAAATGGTTCTATTCCTCCTTTGGTGACTGGGAATATCGTAATTCCTGCGACAGCAGTAGTCGGACCAACTCGCATGAGATTGACCATGCAAAGAGAAATTTATGCAGATCCATGTGAGACATTTACCTATGGTGAAGTAGAAGATTATACCGTCGTCATTGCTGCAATTCCGAGTCAAATTATTTTACCAGCATTAGAAGTGTTATCTTTTTCTGCTCAGAAAAATGTGCGACAAGTGGACTTGAAATGGACAACCAATACAGAATTTAAAAACGCTTACTTCCTAGTAGAAAAATCAAGGAATGGAATTAATTTTGAATCATTGGAAGAAGTGAAAAGCGAATATGATAATGCAATTCCAGTATATTATCAAACCAAAGATGTTCAAGCATTTATGGGAAAAAATTATTATCGACTCAAAGCAGTTTTCAATGATGGGACTTATCGCTATAGCGAAATAGAAATGGTCGATTTTGATTTGAATACGAGAAGGATCGTCGTATATCCTAATCCAGCTCAAGAATTTTTATGGATCGATGTAGAAGAATTGGGCAATAGAGAAACACAAATATTTTTGTACAACCAATTAGGGCAACTGATGCTAACAAAGCCTTTCGAAGCTTTTGAAAACAATAGAATGAAAATTAATCTAGATGGATTTACAAATGGATTTTATCAGTTAGTCTTGATGATCGAAGGGAAGAAATTATTGACCGAAAAAGTCGTCGTGAATCGAAAGTATTAATTTTTTTGATGCTATATTTTATGGAATTAGAGCATTCTGAAAACCACCATATAGTTACATAAGTCCACATAGATAATTAGCGATCGCTAATTTTACTAGTTCACATAGTTTTATAAGTATGTGAACTATGAGAAATTACTTTAGCAATTTTCCTTAGGTGAATTTTGTCGATAAGAAGGGAAACTTATGTGTCCTATGCACCTATGTGGTAAAACCCAAAAAAGCGCGAGATTTTTTTTCTCGCGCTTTTTTATATAAATAACAAACCAAATATTCCGATAGCTATCGGGAGTTACGGCATTAAACTTCTCTCAACATCGCATCAACTTGTTCGTAAACATTCTCCGCAGTAAAGCCAAATTTTTCATCCAAAACAGTATACGGAGCAGAATAACCAAAATGATCTAAACCCCAGACCTTTCCTCGAACACCAACCAACCCTTGTAAGGTAACTGGCAATCCTGCAGTCATTCCAAAGGTTGGAATTCCACTGGGCAAAACACTGTTTTGATAAGCTGCAGATTGTGTTCGGAATAAACCTTCACTTGGCGCAGAAACGATTCGTACGTCAATGCCATCTTCTTTTAGTAATTCTGCACCAGCGATTAATGTTGCTACTTCAGAACCATTAGCCACCAAAATCACTTCTGGTTCGTCCCCACAATCTTCAACAATATAAGCGCCTTTTTCGGCCTGTTGTGCATCCGCAAATCGAGTGCTGTTAGGCAGTGCAGGAACATCCGCTATGTTTTGACGAGAAAGAATCAAACCACTTGGAGTATCTTTGTTTTCTAGAGCAAGTTTCCAAGCAACGGTTGTTTCTGCACCATCTGCAGGACGCAATACTCGAAAACTATTTTTACCAGAATGATTATTTAATTTCTCTAATAATCTTATTTGTGCTTCTTGTTCAATAGGTTGATGAGTTGGACCATCTTCTCCGACTCGGAAAGCATCGTGTGTCCAAATAAAGATTACCTGTTTTTCCATCAAGGAACATACCCGAATCGCTGGTTTCATATAATCAGAAAAAGCAAAGAAGGTAGCACAAACTGGAATCACTCCACCGTGCAATGACATTCCCGTAGCCAAAGCAGCCATGGTTAATTCAGCAACACCCGCTTGTAAAAAAGCACCGCTAAAATCATTTTTAGCAAAAGCGGTCGTCTTTTTTAAGAAGAATTCAGTCTTGTCACTATTTGCTAAATCCGCAGAAGCCACAATCATATTTTCACAATGCTCGGCCATATGTGCGAGTACTGCACCTGAAGCATTTCGAGTCGCGCTATTCGCTTTTTGTTCGATGGATTCCCATTTAATGTCAGGTAAGTTTCCAGAGAGGAAATGATCTAATTTAGCAGCTTTTGTTGAATTGGCTTTTTTCCATTCTTCATGTGCCGCTTTTCTTTTTGCAGCAGCAGCAGTTTTCTGAGCAAGGATCTCAGCATAATGTTCTTTTACCTCAGGGAAAATATGAAATGGATCATCGGGGTTAGCCCCCAAACCTTTAATCGTTGTTTCAAAAGAAGCTTTTGATTTACTTAATGGTTTTCCATGTAATTCTACTTCACCTTCATATTCATTACCGTCTTCCAAAAGTACACCTTTTCCCATAACCGTTTTACCAATAATCAAACTTGGTTTTTCAGTCTCTGCATTACAAGCTTTCAAAGCTTCTCGAATGGCATCATGATCATTGCCATCAATGGTGACTACATGCCAGCCCCAAGCTTTGTATTTCATGGCGGTATCTTCATTGGTTACCGCATCGACTACTGTTGATAATTGAATGTCATTTGCATCATAAAACATCGTCACATGCCCCAATCCTAAAAAACCAGCGATCCGACCTGCACCTTGTGAAATTTCTTCCTGGACACCTCCGTCAGAAATATAGATATATGTTTTATGATGTACTTCATCGCCAAACCGAGCTTGTAAAAAACGTTCCGCAATAGCGGCACCAATTCCGAAAGCATGACCTAGACCTAAAGGCCCCGAAGTATTTTCAATCCCACGAGCCACATCAATTTCTGGATGACCTGGAGTTGGACTCTTCCATTGTCTAAAGTTGCTCAAATCCTCCATGGAATAATTTCCTAGTAAGGCTTGGACAGCATAAAGCATCGATGACATGTGCCCCGGATCTAGAAAAAAGCGATCTCTATATGGCCAACTCATATCACTAGGATCGAATTGCATAAATTCTGAAAATAAAATATGTACAAAATCAGCTCCTCCCATTGGACCACCAGGATGACCCGACTTGGCTTTTTCAACCATTGAAGCGGCAAGAACTCGAATATTATCGGCCGATTGAAGAGAGATTTGATTAACTGTTGGAGAATTTGTAGACATGAATCTATATTTTATTTTGGTGAATCGAAACGAATGCGTTTTCTGACTGCAAAAGTAATCCTTTGACTGCTAAAGCAAAAGGAAAGGGGAAGTTATTTGGTTGAAAATATTTTTATCCAATTAGGCTATAAAAATAAAGAAACTTAGCGATAGGCTTATTTTTAAGGTAGAAATAAAATAATTAGATTAGAGTTTATCATTAGAGATTTATATAAAAAACCAATAGAGTTTTTTTTCTTAATCAAGGAGCGTCCGGAATTCCGGTGTTGATACTGGAATGAGGACGTGAGAAAGAGAAAGGGAAAAAGATCATTTGGGCTCTACAAATTATTTAGTCATCAACTCTATTTATGTCATATAAAAATATAAAGAATGAATCAACCTAAAATAAAACTTCAACTAGAGCCAATAGATCAATTGGTAGAATTACTTGCATTCATTGGCTTATGCCTTTTACTTATCCTTCCCGTCATTTATTATAGCGAATTACCCAATGAGATTCCAATACATTTTGGAGCCAATGGCAAAGCGGATGGGTATAGTGGTAAAGGAATGATTTGGTTTTTACCTGTTGTAGGAATGTTGATTTATATGCTGATGTTTTGGATCAATAAATATCCGCACACGTTTAATTATCCGCAAAAAATTACCGAAGAAAATGCACCCAAACAATATAGGATTGTCACAAGAGTTATTAGAATCTCAAATGCAATAACCTGTTGTTTTTTTGCTTACCTCACTTACTCGATAATTCAAGTAGCCTTGGGCAATCAACATGGATTAGGAACTTATTCCATGATCGTTTTTTTGATTGTTTTATTTGTACCAATTATTTATTATCTGTATCAGGCAACCAGAAAATAGAAAAATCAATAAGCATCATCAAAACCAAATATAGGTTTTCTATTCATCCATCGACCTCTAGTAAAATCAGGAATCGATACAGCTGTACTTCCCATAGCAATGGACTGTTCCGACAAAGGAGTAATCGCCATCCAAGTCGCAGCATCATATACATCAAATGGCGGTGCCGCATTCTGTTTCGCATGCTCAATGAAAGACTGAAACAAAAAGAAATCCATTCCACCATGACCAGCTCCAGTGGCGTCTTTTTCATATCGAGTCCAAAGCGGATGATCATACTTGGTCAAATAAGGTTCAGCATCTTCCCATTGATGTTTGGGACTTTTACCTTCTATATGCAATGACTTATTGACCGCCATCCAAATCCCTTTGGTGCCTTGTACTCGAAAACCTAAAGAATAAGGTCGAGGCAATCCCGTGTCATGACTGAGTAAAATACTTTCTCCATTGGCAGCTTTGATGACTGTAGTGACGACGTCCCCTAACTTAAATGTCAAATTTGCATTTGGATGATTGGGACCTCCTTTTTCATGATCGACAATATAGTTATGTAAACCTCTTGCCTTGCTTGAAGTAGACGTCAACGAAATCAATCTATTCCCTCTATTAATGTCAATATATTGAGCAACAGGACCGAGGCCATGTGTTGGATAAAGTTCTCCATTTCTATGAATAGAATGTTGAGTACGCCAACGAGCTTCGCTATAACCTTTTTCTCCATACTCTGCGCCAGAATTGTAAGGAGTCACTCCATCATTGAATTTGACACCACGAAGATCATGTTGATAACCACCTTCTAAATGTATGATTTCCCCAAAAAGATCTTGTCGAACCATATTAAGAATAGCCATGACATCCCGACGATAACAAACGTTTTCCAAAAAGAAAAGAGGAACACCTGTTGCTTCAGAAGTATTGACCAATTGCCAACATTCATCGACTGAAAAGGCACCACAAACTTCTGTACCCACATATTTGCCCGCATGCATCGCTGCCACTGCCATCTCGGTATGCAATCTCCAAGGAGTGGCGATAATGACAGCATCAATATTTTTATCTTCCAATAACTCTAGGTAAGCCTTTTCTCCTTTGTATACTTTAGGCAGTGTTTTTCCTGCTTTTGTAAAAAATGCTTTTGTCCGATCAATCATATGTTGATCGATATCACAAATAGCAACGACCTCACAGTCTGCTCGATCCAAACCTAATTCAACATGATAACTTCCTCGCATCCCTACACCAATAACACCTAGGTTTATTTTACTTTTGGTATTTCCAATTTTTTGCATTTTTTTTTGTTCCTCAGATATTTTCGCGGAAGCGGTCAAGGGAATACCTGCACCCAATCCTGCGAGGCCAGTAGTTTTAATAAAAGTTCGGCGTTTTACTTTTTTTTTCATGATAGATATTTTAGAAAAGTGGTGATCTAAATTTATTTGGATCAATTGGGACTGACAAAAAATAAGGATTAAGCTTGTTTTACCAAAAATAATATAATTTAGCATTTATTTTGAAATAGAATATTGGGAATAGGCTAAGAAGAACTGAAATATTTCACGAAAAAAATGCATCATAATACTTTATAGGTTCTTTATGATTTCATTTGGTCAAAATATATAATGGAGTTGAAGTTTTTACGCTTTCAAAGCTTTGCTTTGACAACCAAATTTATTTGGTTGACCAAAATACCAAACGAAATCATTTAGCTCCACTTTATATTTTATTACGAACAAACGATAACATTAGGTTACATTAAGACCTTAACACTAATTTCAAAAACATGAAAGCAATCCTCATAAAAGAATTTGGTCCACCAGAAAATTTATACATCGGAGAATATCCAAAACCAGCACCGGCTCCAAATGAGGTTTTGGTCAAAGTGGTAGCGACTGCTTTGAATCGAGCAGACACCATGCAGCGAAAAGGTAATTATCCACCACCTCCAGGAGCAAGTCCTATTCTTGGTTTGGAAATGGCTGGAGAAATTGTTGGGCTAGGAAGTGCCGTGACCACCTGGGAAGTTGGCGATAAAGTTTGTGGTCTATTAAGCGGTGGAGGCTATGCCGAATATGCAGTGATTCATGAGGACTTGGCGATTCCCATTCCAAAAGATTGGTCTTATGAAAAAGCGGCAGCTATTCCAGAAGTTTTTTTGACAGCATATCAAGCACTGAGTTGGTTGGCCGAATTGAAAAAAGGAGAACGTTTGTTGATTCATGCAGGCGCAAGTGGAGTAGGGACTGCTGCAACTCAGCTGGCAAAAGCGATAGGTGCTTCTGTGATGGTGACTGCTTCCGCAGGAAAACACGAATTGTGCAAAAGTCTAGGAGTAGAAAAAGCCATTGATTATAAAAGTGAAGACTTTGAAAAAGTAGTGATGGATTATACGGATGGAAAAGGAGTAAATGTGATTGTAGATTTCATCGCTGCACCTTATTTTCAAAAAAACTTAAACATGCTTTCACCAGATGGTCGACTAGTGATGTTGTCCTTAATTGGAGGAGTAAAAGCGGAAGTCAATTTAGTCCCTATTTTGCGCAAGCGAATAAAAATAATGGGTTCTACTTTACGAGCACGTAGTCTAGAATATAAAAAAGATTTGACCAAAGACTTGTGGCATTTTGCTGGACCATTATTCGAATCAGGACAACTCCAACCGATTATTGATTCTGTTTACGATTGGAAAGAAGTAGCAGAAGCACATCGATATATGGAAGCGAATAAGAATAAAGGGAAGATAATTTTGTCTGTGAAATAAATTGGCATCAAAACAAGCCATTGACATTTTGACTCAAAGTCATTAGTTTTGAATGATGGAAGAAACAGGAGCTATTGGAACATTGCTGGCCGTTTTTATTCTACTGACCTCTTACAAAGGATTTCAGGATAAGGACTTTGAAGAAGAGAATATTTTCGATGTAGATCGTATCCTGTTGGATAAAGAGTATCGACGAATGCTGACCTCGGGTTTCTTACATGCCAATTGGTATCATCTATTGTTTAATCTTGTTGGTCTACTTTCCTTTAGTGCTGAAATCGAAGCCCTCTTTGGTCCGTGGAAATTTTTATTATTATATTTTACAAGTTTGATTGGTGGCAATCTTTTGGCGCTTTATGTTCATCGCAATCATGGAGATTATCGAGCCTTGGGAGCATCAGGTGCGATCAGTGGAGTTATCTTTGCTTCCATTATTTTAGATCCAGGAGGTTCCATATCTTTTATCTTTATTCCGATTCAATTTAAAGCTTGGTGGATTGGAGTCGCCTTCGTGTTATTTTCTATTTTTGGAATCAAATCACAAAAAGATAATATTGGACATGAAGCGCATCTTGGAGGCGCGATAGTTGGGATGTTGCTCACCGTCATATTATATCCCATCATTCTTCAAATGCATCTTTGGGTATTTGCTTTATTATTTATCCCTTCTGTTTTGTTTATCATATTGATTGTTAGAAAACCAGAAGTATTGCTAATTAGTAATTATTTTGGAAAAGAATTCAATAAAGTAAAAGACCGCGTTCGTTATGAACAAATGAAAGCGGACGAAGTTCCTGACCCTGAAGATGAACTCAATCGCATTTTAGAAAAAATAGGTAAAAAAGGAATGGAAAGCTTAACGGCCTATGAAATACAATTTTTGAACGAACACTCTTCCTAAGTAAAAAAGGAGTTAGAAGTCAGGAGGCCCACGATCTTAACGAACGTGGGCCTCCTGACTTCTATATACTACCTCCTACCTCTTTAAAAAAAAATTACCTCCTCAGGCAACGAAATCAAAACTCAAGGTATCTCATTAGTGTAAGACCCAAGATAGAACTGATGATAAAAGATGTAAGGTGTTGATAACCAAATGATTGCAAAAGAAAAATTGAAGAAAGTTGAAACTGGTTTTTAGCGAACTTCAAACAAGAAAGGATATTATGAAACGAATTTTTTACTTACTTACTATACTTTTTTTAACTGCCTGTCACAAGGATTCGGAAATATTTATTCCAGATTCTGTAGCTCCCGTGGTAAACGTTACGACGTCGATCGGGGGAACCGTTATTGATGACAACAATGCTCCAGTGCCAGGAGCATTAGTACAATTAGGAACGGAGACAAAGGAAACAGATGACAATGGCGTTTTCATTTTTAGAAATGTGGAAGTCGATTCTAGGAGAGCTTTTGTAAAAGTAGTAAAGGCAGGCTACTTTCAGGGTTCCCGAGCGATTCTCCCGAATGAAAACGTCATTACAAATGTCAGGGTTCAACTCTTGACGAATCAAGAAATCGGAACGATCGCTGCTACCACTGGGGGAGAAATAGTTCTTCCCGGTGGTGCAGTAATTGATTTTCCGACCAATTCAGTAGCTAATTTTTCAGGCGACATTGTAGTATCTGTTCAATACCTAGATCCTACTACCAATGATCTAGGTTGGAAAATGCCTGGTGATTTAACGGGGGTGACTACAGATAATCAAACAAAGGCGTTGATTTCTTTTGGAATGATTGCTATTCATATGACCGATGGCAATGGTAATCCTCTTGAATTAGCTGAAGGTAAAGAAATCGAAATTACCTTACCTATACCAGAAGGTTTATTGGCTGAAGCATCAGCAGTTCCACTTCCTTTATGGATGTTTGACGAAAGTTCACAAAAATGGATGGAAAAAGGATCTGCTAATTTAGTGGGTACAGAAAGTTATGTTGGTAAAATATCAGATGGCGATTTTTGGAATTTTGCGCAAGCCTTCACTCAAGTAGATTTATCAGGTGAAATCACCAATGAAGATAGAGAACCTTTAGCGAATATTAAGGTCGCAGTCGTAACAGGCTCAGGTGCGATGGTTAGTGCTGGATGGACTGATAATAAAGGTACTTATTCTGGGAAAATACCTGCGGGCAAACCACTTTTTGTAAAAATAATCAATGAATGTGGAGAAGTTAATGTCAATCAAACCATTGGCACTTTCTCTGAATCAACGAATAGTTTTGATTTAGTAGAGATTGATAGTGATAGTCCTTTGACGAGTTTAAGTGGAAGTATTTTGAATTGTGATAATAATTTGATCGAAGAAGGTTATGCGATGTTTCGAACCACAGGAGAGCATGTTGAAATAGCCTGGATTGATGAGGATGGAATGTATCAAACTAATTTTGTCAGTTGTGAATCTACAGAACCTGTTGAAGTAGTGGTGGTCAATAAAGGTACAGGTTTGGAGAGTGTTCCTTCTAATTATTATGGAAATAAAGTTGATGCGGGGCAAATTGTAGTTTGTACTGACTTGTTTGAGTTTATTACATATACTGTTGGAGAGGATCGTTTTTTAGAAAGAGCGCCTTACGGGCAAAAACAAAATAACGAAGACCAAACAAAAATAGGAGGAGAGACCAGTGGGCAAGTATTTACCCTTGATATAGCAGGAGCTGAACGGGGGAATGGATTTGCTGTTAATCAAGTAGAAGCCAATAATTTGATATCGGCGCCTTCAGTGGCTCCACAAGTGAAAGTCAATTTTAGCACTTACGGAGGAGTAGACGAATATTTGATAGGTACTTTTAGCGGAGCATTTAAGGATTCCGAAGGATTCGATCGAGAATTGAACGGTACGTTCCGTATAATCAGAGATAATTAACGTGTTTGCAAGATAAGGGACGCTATCTAACAAAAATGTTGGGATAGCTCCCTTCTTTTTTTTATTTTTACTTAAATCGCCTACACATTTTCTCTGATACTCTAAAAACGAAGACTTTTGACCGACAAGGAACTCATAGAGGGGTGCATTCGGGAGGACAAGCATTGTCAGAAGATGCTTTTCCAACGCTATGTTGGAAAGATGATGACGGTATGTAGGCGTTATGCGAGGCATCAATTAGAAGCAGAGGATTTGTTGCAAGATGCCTTTATTAAGGTTTTTGATAAAATGGGAACCTTTAGTTTCAATGGTTCATTTGAAGGATGGATCCGCCGGATAGTGGTCAACACGGCATTAAAAAACATACAGAAAAGTAGCTTTCAGAAAGAGCAAATAGGCATAGAAAATTATCCAGAAAATTCATTAGAGCCTTCAGTTTTTGCTCAGCTACACGAAGAAGAACTATTAAATTTAATCGCTGATTTACCAGAAGGTTACCGCATTGTATTTAATCTTTATGTGATTGAAGGATTCAGCCATAAGGAAATTGCAGCTAGTTTAAATATTGAAGAAAGCACATCCCGATCGCAATTATTAAAAGCGAGGAAGATGCTTCAAGCCCGAATAATAAAATTACAAAAAGTTTCGGCATGAAAGAGAGGAACAAACAAATTGATCAAATCATCCAGACCAAACTCAAGGACTATTCGTCACCGAGTTCGGATGATCTTTGGGATCGCATAGATGCCCAACGATCTAAAAAAGAGGATGACACTGCCGGTATCATCTGGTGGCGCTGGGCCCTTGCGGGGGTAGCGGTTTTGTCTGTTGCGGTAGGTTTGACTCTTTGGTCAAATGTAAATGAGAAGTCTCCGATAATTGAAAACAGTTCTAATAATTTTGAAAATAAAAATATAACAGCAACTATTCAATCGGCGGATCTCACTGAGCAAAAATCAAATGTTGAAGATGACCTATTACTAAATATCGATAATGTTACTTCGATTGAAAATACGAGAACTAGCAAAAAACAAAATTCGGTAATTTCCTCAAAAAATACTCAAGTACCATTTTCTTCGACAAGAAAAGTTGAAAATACTAAACCTATTTTAGAAACAACAAACGCCCTAACTCCATCATTAAAAGAAGCATCAACATCAAATGAACTTTATGTCGCAGAGGATAAAAATCCAATATCCGAAAGCGAATATTCAATCTCCAATATTCAATCTCCGATAGAAAATAACCAACAACTAATAACCAGTAATCGAGAACTAACAACCAATCACCAACAACCAGAATACCAGAATACCAAAATAGAGGCCACCTCAAAAAACTATCTTAAAGCAATCTATTTACCGACTAGTCAAATGTCACTTCTAGAAAGTCAGCTAACCCTTGATGAAGATTTGTTAGAAATTGCAGAAGTAGAAACTTTACCTCGAGGCTGTTACAGTTTCCCTGTAGGCTCATTTAAGTATGACTTTTATGTAGATGCGATTGCATCAGCAGAATTGACCTTTCGAATGCTAGAAGCAAAGGATTCTGAGTTTTCTGATTATGCCAACAATAGGGAAGCAACCGAATCAGAAATGTATTCTTATAGTACAGGAGTTCGGCTGTCCCTTGTGACGGAAGGAGGTGTAGCTTTGCGAACGGGTTTGATTTATAATCAAATATTGGAGCGGTTTAAATATGAAAATGGAAGCGCGACTAGAACTATAATTGTTGAGATCAAAGATGCAGATGGAAATGTTATTGATACCAGAACAGAAATAGAAACTGGAACTCAACAAAAAGTGACCTATAATCGATACCGATCTTTAGATATCCCTTTGTTGCTAGGATATGAATGGCATAAAGAAAAGATGGTTTATAATATTAATGGAGGTGTTTACTTTAATATTTGGTCAAAACAAAAAGGCGAATTCCTAACTTCTAATGCTAACGATCCTCCTATCAGATTCAATTCTGGTAACCCTACTGCGGAAAAAATATTTCATGATCGATTAGGGGTTAGTTTTTATGGAAGTTTAGGTTTTAATTACAAAATTAATGATGTTTTACAATTGATCGTAGAACCTAATGTTCGTTACCAATTTCATTCCATTACCGTCGAAGATTATCCATTGGAACAAAAGTATATCAACGTTGGTTTGATGACTGGACTGCGATTGCAGTTTTAGATAAAACTTGCTAGTATTTCAAATCAATAATCAATTAGGATGTTCAGAAAAATTAATTGGAAGATAATTTAATAAAATATTGAATATCGATTAGGTCAATATTGAATAATGAATGGACCTTCTACCTTGGTGATCGTGGTTAAAAAAGGAGAAAATGATTCTAAGGGAGTTCAAAAAATAGAATCGGAGTACCAAATCAATCCCGCCAAACACTATGTTGGGATTATTCAAAATTCTGGATTCAATATTTTTCTGAACACTTCTAGTAACTTAACCAATAACCAATAACCAATAACCAATTCTCCAACTCCCTATCACCCATGTCCCCAATCTCCTTCATCTGCACTATTGGGCGATAAGCCCAGAATTTCTCCAGCCATGTTTACACCCAGACCTAACACGGTTCTATTGGCGTAAGCAAAATAACTAATGACCTGATTGGCTTCTAAAATTTCTCCATCATCAAGACCTTCATTCCTTAATTGAATGATCATCGATTCTTGCATGTTAGTTGGATATTTTGTCAGAGCAAAAGCATAATTCATTAAAGCTAGTTCTTTGCCTGAAAATGCTTTTGCAGGTTGTTGAAGTTCTAATGCTTGTCTGATCAAGGCTGCCTTTGGATCATCATTTAGGAGTCGTTTTAATCCTATAAAATGATGCTCTAGACAATAAGCACATCCATTTAAATAACTAACATAAACCCCTAGAGCTTCCAATAACCATTTGGGTAAAGCATTTTGTTGATGGTGCAAAACATTTTTGTATAGCTTCATGTGACCTTCCAGACTAGGAGGTCGCAAACTATGAACTTGTAAAATATTGTCAATATAATTGTCAGGACCTTTGACTCGATTATAGATGCGTCGTAAAGCGCCTTTGGATGCCTCATAAGGGATGACCTTAATCCAACTCATATTTATTGTTTTATAAAATAAAAAAGGGAGAAAGTGATGTTGAAATGAATGGATTAAAAAGCATAACCCATCGTCAAATAAAAATTGAAATTGTTGGTTCGAAAGTTATATTCGGAACTGAAATTTGCAGGGCCAATGGAAGTCAACAAACCTAATTGAATACCAGCTCCAGCGGTAAGTTCTTCATTTTCTTGTATTACGGTAGATGTTCCATTATTGTCAAAGGAATAGGTTGGCGTTTTAAAATAACCATAATTGAAATTGAAAGAGACGAATTTCCCTACCCAAGGTTCTACCTGTAATTTTAATCCAGAAATGCCATAGTGACTAACCGGTTTTTCTTTTTACTGATTGTCGTATTGAATGCCAACTCTATAAATGGAGTGTTCCTGATGGTTAC
>CAYTVR010000066.1:0-30535 GCA_964441245.1 uncultured Saprospiraceae bacterium
AAAGGAAAAAGAAAATTCAAACTGTTATAAGTTATTGTTTTCATGATCCTTAATATTAAGAGAAAGAAATAATGATAACAATCCGACATAGTCTTATATGTCAGATTTCTGATTTTGAAAAACCACAATAAAATAATACCTTGTTTGTAGTGAAATAGCTAAATTAAACGAACAAGAAATGCCAAAGACGCCTTCTACGAAGTTATTTAATCTCATAAAATCCTTATCTGGTTCTGAAAAAAGATACTTTAAAGTCTTTGTAAGTAATCGTCAAAGCGATAAAGACAGTAAGTATATTCGACTATTTGATGCGATTGAAGAACAAAAGGAATTGAATGAAGAGGCCCTTAAGAAACTGATCTATGCTGATCAACCGATTGAGAGTCGAAAGTATTCAGAACTAAAAGCTTACCTCTATGATTTAATTCTTAAAAGTTTGCACGGATATGATGAAAAAACATCGATTGACTTTCGTTTAAAGAATTTGTTGCAAAATGTTCGGGTACTTTATAAACGATCGCATTACCCACAATGTATTGAGATGTTGGAAAAGGCTAAGAAATTAGCTTATAAGTATGAGAACTTTATTAGTGTAGTAGAAGTGTTAAGTTGGGAAAAACAAGTGGCCTATGCGCAGGAAAATATTGAATTTTTAGATAGCCAGTTAGATCGAATTGATAAGGAAGAACAAGATTGTTTGGAACAGGTTAGAAACATTTCGACTTATCGAAATATATTATATCAATTGATTATCAGTCGACGCAAAGATGCCGTATTGCGGAGTGAATTAAAAGTAAGGAAACTGGAAGCTATCATTAGTAATCCAGTCTTAGAAAATGTAGCTCAAGCAAAAACTCATAGAGCTAGGATATTGTATTATCGGATTTATAGTAATTATACTTATTCGATTTTGGCTTACCAAGATTTTTATGAGTATAGTTTACAATTAGTGGAATTAATGGAGACTAGGAAAGATCTTTTAAGAGAAGATATTTCAGGGTATATATTTGCGATGACCAATCTAATGTTGGCTTGTGGACTATTGGGAAAGTATTCAGAGTTGGAAAACTATTTAGAGCATTTTAAGCAGATCAAACCCAAGACATTGGATGATGAATTAAGGGTGTTTAAGTTTTATAACAGCTTGAAATTCAGGCTATGTATCGTTTCTGGGGAGTTTGAAGAAGGGCAGACGGTTTTAAAGAAGCATTTACGAGAAGCAAAAAAATTTGATCCTCAATCGTTTGAACGAGGTAGTTTTTATTTTCAGTATTTCTATATTTATTTTGGAATTGAAGATTATGAGAAAGCCTTAGAGTTTTTGAATCAATGGCTGAATTTACCAAGGAGTGTAGAACGAGAAGATTTACAAAGTTTGGCGCGTATTCTGAATTTGATCATTCATTATGAAATGGATAATTCTATATTGTTGGAATATCTAATTCGATCGACTTATCGATTTTTGAAAAAGCGAAATCGCGTCTTTGAGTTTGAAAAACAAATATTGACTTTCATACAAAAGGCGATAAAGATTCAAAGTAAAAAAGAATTAAAAAAAGCTTTTCAAAATCTGAAAGAGGATTTTGAAAAGCTTTCGCAAATACCATCAGAAAAAGTAATGTTACAGTACTTTGATATCATTTCTTGGGTTGATAGTAAAATATTAGATCAACCTTTTTCAGAGGTATTAAAGGCAAGGTTTCAAGATAAACATTCCAATTAAAAGACTCAACTAATTTTATTTAGCAGTTCCTTTATTAGAGGTAGATTGACCTTCATTGACCATACGTAATGAATGTCCTTTACCAGATTTGATCTCAGTCCAAGGATCTTGAATCCCAAATCTAGCTCCTTTAGATAAGTATCCACCTTTGGTTGTTCTTTGTTCTGTCTTATCCATAACAGTTGTAAAACTTTTTACTTTTAAACGTCCAGACAGTTGTAATTTCTTTTTCATAATCATTGAGTTTTAGCGTTAACGCAGTCATTTTAAAAATTGACCTATCCAAATAAAGAGGCCATTCTAAAAAATACTGTGTGAATGAATACCTTACTAATATAAGCATTTTATCTTGCTTACGCGAAACCTTAAAATGCTAAAAGTCAGTTTTCTAAAATGGAAAAGTGAAAATGTCTATTAATAGCAAAAGAGGTTAATAGAGGAGTGATTATTTAGAAATGATGAATGGCAGGCCAAAACTTTATTTTTTACTTTCATTAAAAATTTGGTGGATGACGGTCCAAACTAAATGGGTTTCATAACCTTTTCGAATCGCATATTGAGCCAATTTCCCTTTGCGTTTGAATTCATTCTTTTCTCGTTCTTCTTTATTTTTTTTCTTGATCAACTTGGTGAGTGTCTCGTGGTAATCTATTTCATTGATTTCCTCGAAGCCTTTTTTAAGACAATAAGCAGAAATATTGCGTTGTTTAAGTTCTTGGCGAATACGAATTCTTCCCCAAGATTTAATTCTAAATTTTCCACGGACATAAGAGCGAGCAAAGCGTTCTTCATCTAGAAATCTTTCTGAAATCAGATCAACAATGATGTTTTCTAAATCATCTCCATAAACTTCCAATTCCAATAACTTAGCTCTGACCTCTTGATGACAACGGTCTTGATAAGCACAATACTTTTGGAGTTTGATTAATGCTTCGTCCTTACTAATATATTTTGTTTTCTTTTTTGCCAATATGATTACATTAAGTAAAATTATAATTTATTTTTGCGTTACTTTTTAATAAAAATTTGATCTTATATATAGAAGTTATTTCAACACGACTTCAGGTATTCCGAAATTTTGGGTAACGGATTCCTTAAAGCTAAAAATACCCTTTAACCTAAGTAATTCTACGAACTACTTAAAATTTTTATAAAAAATGAATGAATTTTTAAATTTAGAAACATTAGGTAACCTAGTTACCACTTATGTTCCACAAGTGATTGGAGCTATTTTGACCTTGATTATTGGTTTTTGGGTTATTGCTAGAATCACTCGTTTCATAGAAGGACTGATGGCTAAAAGAGGATTTGATGAAACCATTCGACCATTCTTGTCATCCTTAATTAGTGTGGGTCTCAAAATAATGCTACTACTCAGTGTAGCAGGAATGTTTGGGGTAGAAACGACTTCGTTTGTTGCGATTTTTGGAGCAATGGCTTTTGCGATTGGGATGGCTTTGCAAGGAAGTCTCGGTCATTTTGCAAGTGGAGTCATGCTATTGATTTTTAAACCTTATAAGGTAGGCGATTTAGTAGATCTAGGTGGTAATGTCGGAGTAGTTGAAGAGGTTCAAGTATTTAACACGGTACTAATTACACCCGATAATAAAAAAGTAATAGTACCTAATGGTGTGGTGACTAGTGGAGTGATTACAAATATCTCAGGTCAAGGAGAGATTCGAGTAGATATGACTTTTGGCATTGGATATGATGATGATATTGATCAAGCCAGAAAAGTCATTCAAAGAGTAGCTATGGAATGTCCTCAAGTGCTTAAGGATAAACCCGTCGATATTTTAGTATCAGAATTAGCAGATAGCTCTGTAAATTTTGCGGTTCGGCCTTGGGCTAAAAGTGAACATTATTGGGATGTTTATTTCTTTATGCATGAGCACATCAAAAAACAAATGGATGCGGAGAATATTAGCATTCCTTATCCGCAAATGGATTTGCATGTCAATGGTGGAGTACCTCAGGCCTAAAGCGAAAATTGATAAATCATAGAAAAGAAAAAGCCTCGTTGAAAAACGAGGCTTTTTTTGTGGGCCCACCAGGACTTGAACCTGGGACCACCTGATTATGAGTCAGGTGCTCTAACCAACTGAGCTATAGGCCCTGCTCAAGAGCGAGCGCAAATTTACATATTTGAGATACAGGAAGCAAGATTCGAGGGCATTTTTGAAGATTTTAAATGTAAAAAAGAAAGATTTTTCTTTTTAAAGCTCTTTTTCCCCCCTAAAAGGACTACCTATATCGGATGATTTTGCTAAGAATAGCTTCTGTCTATCAATTCTTTTAAAAAATAGATCGTTTATAGGAGGATAATAGTTTATCTTTGAAATATTAGCAGCTTAAACAGAGAACTCCAATTTCTCATAAAGAAGTGAAACGGAGATTTATTTCCCAAAAAACGCTTAGAGACCTTTAAATAACAGACAATGGTAAATCAAATTGATCGAAAAATTTCCCAAAAGGAAAATTCAAAACCCAACATCAAATTTAATCACAAGGATCAAGCTTCATTCTATCCCGAACTGCGTAAACGCGTTAACCAATACTTTGAAGAGAAAAATATCTCACGTCATTATAATGGACGAATGGTATTTAAGACCTTTTTTATTCTAAGCATCTTTGCTTTAAGCTATGCTCTATTACTTTCTAATCAATTTAGTCCAGGAGTATTGTTATTGATTGCGGTCGTTCATGGTTTTTTTACAGCTTTGATCGGTTTGAACATTGCACATGATGCGATTCATGGTGCTTATGCAGCAACTCCCAAATGGAATAAATTTATTGGGACTAGTTTCAATTTGATTGGTGCGAATGATTTTATGTGGAAATGTTCACACAATGGCATGCACCATTCTCATACCAATATTGTTGATTATGATGCAGATATCGATCAGATTCCATTGATTCGATTGAATCCACATCAAGATCTTTGGTGGATACATCGCTTCCAACATTTTTATATCTTTTTTATTTATTCATTGACTTCAATCGCGTGGGTTTTTGCCAGAGATTATGCGGAATATTTTCACCCTAAGGTGAATGGAAAAAAGAAAGCAGAAAAACCTGTATTGGAATTTTTGCGAATGGTTTTTTACAAGCTTATCTACTATACAATATTTGTAGCCATACCTTTTATGGTCATTGATATTCCATGGCAATATTTTGTTACCGGTTTTGTGATTATGCATTTAGTAGAAGGTTTGACCTTAGCACTGATCTTTCAATTAGCACATGTAATTGAAGGGACCACTTTTCCTCGTCCGGATGATGCTGGTCGAATAGATCACTCTTGGGCAGCACATCAATTGTATACTACAGCTAATTTTGGATGCAAAAATGATTTTTTAAATTATATCTGTGGTGGCCTTAATTTTCAGGTAGAACACCATTTATTCCCTACCATTTGTCATGTACATTATAAGCATATTGCTCCCATTATAGAGGAGACTGCGAAAGAATATGGTTTACCATATAACAATCATCCAACCTATTTTGGAGCGCTCAATTCACACATTAAACAATTAAAACAATTTGGGCGAGCTTAGAAGCTTCTAGTCTAGCGCAAAATGTAATAAAATGGAGCTATTTGCTCCCAAAAGACCCTGTCACTTATCTATTTTCAAAAAAGGAAAAAAGGTAATGAGACAGGGTCTTTTTTTTAGAATCTTTACTTTTGATGAAAATTATAATCTTTTTTACTAATAGGGTATAGTGTTTGCAATTATTGGTATGACCATTTTATACTAAATATTGTAATGACATTTATAAACTCTCTCTTACCAGGCAAGCTCAGACGTAATCCCAAAGTCTATCGAAGTGCACGATTGATTATTTTAGTTGATCTATGTATTCTTCTAGTTTCATTATTTCTTGCGGTATTCTTTTCTTTTATTCAATTTGATGTAGGAATGTTTACTATGCTGCTTTCGGCAGTTTATGCTTGTCTATTCCCTGTTTTATTATACAAAACATGTAATTTAGATTTAGCAGGACATTTTTTCTCTTTTGCTAGCTTGACCGTATTTACTGGTTTGAGTATTGGTTCTGGAGGGATCAATTCGCCTTTTTTGATTTGGTTTTTAAGTATTCCTCCAATTGGGTACTTTTATATGAAAAAAAAACAAGCAAAGCTTTGGACTAATTTAACCGTAGTCACTGTTATAGCCCTTTTCATAAATACAGTTGCAGATTTTTTTGTATTACAAGAGTTGGAGGAATTTTGGATGCCTTACATCATGGCCTTTAATTTTTTCATGCTCTTATGTTTATATCTTACCGTTATCAGATCTTTTAATGCAGGGTATAAAAAAATGAATGCAAAACTAGAAAACTCAAATGATCGACTTCAACAGTCGAATGAAGAACTAGAGCGGTTTGCTTATATCGCTTCACATGATTTGAAAAGTCCTTTACGAATTATTACGAGTTTCATCTCTTTGTTTAAGAATCACTATGATGGTGGTTTGGATAAAGTAGGCCGAGAGTATCTTACTTTTATCGATCGATCAGCAAAACAAATGAGTCATTTAATAGAAGATATTTTGGAATATTCTAAAACAAATAATCGCAAAACACATCTAGAACTAATTGACTTAAATGAGATGATGTTTCAAATATTACATCAACTTCAATTAGATGGAATTTATGATACTTCGAATATTAAATATGAAACACTTCCAAATATTTATTCTGATAATACTCAGATGCATCAACTTTTTCAAAACTTAATTGAAAATGGCTTAAAATATAACAAAAGTGAATATCCAAGTATCGATATAACCTATTCTGCATTAGAGGAAGATGAAAAATACCATTTTGTAATAAAGGATAATGGAATTGGAATTGACCCCCAATTTAATCATCAGATATTCGAAATGTTTAAGCGTTTACATACCAAAGATAAGTATGAAGGAACAGGAATTGGATTGGCGATTTGTAAAAAAATCGTTGATGCTTTTGATGGAGAAATTTGGTTAGAATCTGAATTAGGGAAAGGGTGTACTTTTAATATCATTTTACCGAAAGGAAAGAAGCCAGAAGCGATAGTAAGTAAAACCCCAGGAGAAAAAGTGTTAGAAGAAGTATAATCTAAAGATTTTTTCGACGCTTACGTCGGGTGTGCAGGTCATTGATTATATCCTATACTATATTGTTTTTAGAATAGACTTGATAGAAATTTTTGTTTCAGACGATTTAAAATTTTTCGATGTAGCCTTTGCTAAGGCTAAAGTCGGGAACCTTTTCTTCGATTGATAAAAAATATTCTCATTCTAATCATAAAAATAATTATGTCCCAGTACCCACTTAAGTTACCAGACCTTTTTAGCTTTCTTTTTATCGACCCATTTCGACCAAGCTCTATTATAAGTATGTACTTTTTTTGTTGTTTCTCCATCTGATTTGACAACAGGATAGCCACGATTGACCCAATCGAAAATACTTCCATAAAGATTGTACACATTGCTATATCCTAAAGCTTGTAATTGTTCTCCAATTTTTTCACTTCGATAACCAATAGAACAATAGACTACAATTTTAGTATCTTTTGAAAGATCACCTAGTCGATCGATATTGAAATCATCATACCCTAAATATTGAGCTCCTTCAATATGACTTACGTCAAACTCTTCTTTTTCACGTGCATCAAAAATAACCACGTCTTCATTGGTCTCTTTTAATTCCTCAACACCCATTACAGGCACACTAAAATCAATCGTTTTACAAATCATCTTATCGAATTTAGTATTCGAAGCATGTGGTCTATCAGCGGGAGCTTGAGCACAGGCGATTTGTACTGCAAATATGATTAAGAACAAAAAGTGAAACGCTATTTTCATCTTGAATGTAAATTTTAAAGAGCTGAATTTTCGTAATTACTTTTCAAACAAAAGCAAAAGCTAAAATGTTTTAATAGTTAGTTCAAACAGGATATTTAATGATTTTAAGCCTCCTCTTTTACTTGAGTTGGCCCCATTCCTACTTGATCATCAATAACTTCTCCATCTTCACAAAAGGCAACTAAATCTGATTGTATAAACTCTTTTACCTGTGATTTAATTGCATCAGGATAAAGCAAATGCAAATTTGGACCTGCGTCCAAACTGAAATACAAAGGATGTTTGGTCTCTTGTCGAAAAGCTCGAACGCTCTCAATCATCTGTAAAGTATTCGGGCGCATCAATATGTAAGAAGGCTCTGAAGTCATCATTAAAGCATGAAGTGTCAAAGCTTCATTTTCTGTAATTTCGCCAAAGCGATCAATATCTCCTGCCTTTAATACCGACATCAATTCAGAGAAACGTTGACGAGCTTGTGTATATCTGTTAGCTGAATAAATATTTCCTTCCATCAAAGCATGCCCTGCTCGACTAGAAACACTTTTTTCTCCTCGACTTGCAATCAGAATATCATCATGAAAACTATGAAAAACTGAATGCACCGAATCTCGATAAGGAATTGCATATAAATTTGAACCAGCAGCTACATCATCATTCTTCCCCCAAATAGCAATCACTGGATATAGAGATCGACAAGCACTTCCAGACCCTAACCGCGCAACAAAAGAAGCCTTTTGCAGAAATGCACTTTCTGTATTTAAATTACCAAATAGTTGTTGTTCTAAACTACAAAGACAAAGTGCCAATGCTCCCATACTCGATGCAGAAGAAGCAATTCCAGCAGAATGTGGAAATGAATTATGCGATTCAATCTTTAATTGTACTTGATATAAAAATGGAAAAGTATCTGTAATACTTTCTAAAAATCTAACAAGTTTATCACTAAATGCTGGATTGGCTTTTCCTTCAAAATAAAAATCTAAATCAATGACCTCTCCTTTTGCTTCTTTTATGGCGTAAGTCATTTTCGTATCGGTATACGCATTTTGTAAAGTCAGACTTATCGATGGATTTTGGGGTAATTGTCGGCCATATTTCCCCCAGTATTTGATCAAAGCTAAGTTGGATGGAGTTTTCCAGTGAATCACTCCATTTTGTTCTTTACCAATTGGAAGGACTAAATCAGGATTTTTATAATCTAACATATTGGGTACTCATTTCTATGAATTGAACAACTTCATTATTAAAGGCCAAATTTAATCGTTTTAAAATAAATCTGTATAGAATACGGGATAAAGTTGGATTCGATAGCCTTTAGATTCAAAATATTCTTTGTCTTCCTTCGACTCCTTCGTCGCTATCTATGACAAATTGAATTCCTGAAAATTAGGTGACTATTCAGAACACTGATTTTCCCGCTATCGTACACGATCGAAGATTTCGGTAGTGGGAAGATCAGCGCAATTCGCGTGATCTGTTAAATCTGCGTTCAAAAAACGGCGGATCGGGTAATTACTAGTCATCCCTACAATTTTATGTGAATTATAACATGAGCTTACTCAGGATGACAAAGAATCAACTCCACTGTGTTTCGCTCAGGATGACAAAGGATGGAGAAAAAAGATTGGGTCATTACTTCTAAATGATGTAATGACCCAATATATTGACAATTAAAACTAAAATTAATTTTTGGATGTTTTGCTCTCTAGTTTGGTGGTATCCTCAACGACTTCATGAGAGATATTGAAATCGTTTAAAACCATGTCCATGATGGGATCTTTTCCCTCAATATAGCCTTCCTTAAGGCTATAGCCATTGACTTTCCCGATTCCATTCCACAAGGAAGCAGCCACTCCGCCACGCAGACCTTTAATCAAATCATACATCGGGCGATCGAGTTCTTTTTCAATCATTTTAGTCAATAACAAACCTTGTGTCTTAGTTAATTTTTTGAGTTGCTTTTTATTTTCTTTTTTGAGTTGCTTGCTGAGTCTTCTAATGTGTCGTTTTCGTTTTCGCTTACTCATGGTTTTAGTGACATAATCCACTTCTCGAAAAAGCTTAATGGCATCACTTGCGTAAGGATACACGACAGCGGCATATCGACGATATTTTAAATATTTTCGGCGTTCATCTTTATTATTAAATTGACGAGGAGAAGAAACTGAGACATCTTCTAATTCAGCAATAATGAAGGTATCCGTTTCAGTGATTAAAGCTGTGACGACTTGTCCGTCAAACTCTATTTTTTCCTTACGCTCATTCTGAGCATACAGCGACTGAAAAAATAAGCTAAGGACTATGATTGAAAGAAGTTGTTTCATCTCTAGGTGTTACTTGTTAATTATTGGTCTGGTATATAATTATTATACACCAAATTATAATCCAATTTATATCAAAAAACGAGACGATGCTGTTATATATTTGTTAATAGTCATCTGTTTTTCGTAATAAAAGATGAATAAGTCATTTATGTCAGGTATAAATGATTGACTGTGAGTCCTTAATGATTTTTGACCGTTTTGTCTTTTTCAAAACTCAAGGTTAGTTTTTTTGCTTCTTCAACGATTTCTTTTGGAAATGCTACTAATTTTAAAATTTTGATCGGGTTTTTCTTTTTGAAATTGTTTTGTCTCCATTTATAATCGAAAGCGAGATGTTCTTCTTTGATACTTTTTTCCAGAAAATAATCTTTAATCAAATGAAAATTAAATAGGCAGTTTTTAGATTTTGCCACATTTAGAGGATGCTTAAATCATTTTTGATACTTCGCTTTAAACTTTCGATACAAAGCTTTTTGCTTGTTATCTAAATCAATTTCCTTCCCTTGAATGAATGCTCGACGCACCTTAGAAGTTCGCATATCCAATGCATCTCCATCACAAATAAATAAGGTCGCATCTTTACCAGCCTCTAAAGAACCAACCGTTTTATCAATACCTAAAATTTGAGCAGTGTTTAAAGTAATGGCTTTTATAGCTGTTTCATATTCTAATCCAAAAGCAACTGCTTGGCCTGCTTGAAAAGCTAAATTTCGTTGTGCCCAACCGCTTTCTTCACTAAAAGAAAACAAAACGCCAGCAGCCTCTAATGCCGCAGCAGTCTTAAAAGGTTGATCAATATCATCATCATCTCTAGCAGGTAAACTTTGTGTTTTTCCTAAAATGACTGGAACTTGATGAGCTTTTAATAAGTCAGTTAGCATCCAACAATCATCCGCACCAACAAGCACAATAGAGATACCCATTTTTTGACCAAATAAGACAGCTTCGGTAATCGCTTTAGCTCGATTGGTATGGATAAATAACTTTTTACTTCCGTCAAATAAACCGCGAGTGGCTTCAAATTTAAGATTGGTTCTTAATCCCTTTTTCTTCTGTGTATATGCTTTTGCTTCGGTAAAAAAATTGGTAAAACCTGTTACTTGTTCATCGTATTTTTTATTGTTTTCCTGGCGAGGATTTCCAGTTCTCCAACCGGTCCATTGTCTTAGGCGTGGCCAGTTCAGGTGAATCCCATCGTCTGTTCGATAGACGGCATCTTCCCAATTCCAAGCATCCAATTCTACTATAGATGAAGAACCAGAAATGCGTCCACCTTGAGGAACAATCTGAGCCAATAAAACGCCATTGGATCTCACAGTTGGTGTTACTTTCGAATCGGTATTATAAGCGATAATAGAACGAATATTAGGGTTGTAACTTCCCACTTCTCGACTATCTCTTGTTGCACGGACCGCATCAATTTCTACCAAACCTAGCTGAGTGTTCGGTGCGATAAAACCAGGGTAAACATGTTTGCCCGATGCATCAATTGTTTTGTATTTGATACTTGGATCAGGGCGAACTGTTCGAGCATCCGCAACAAGGACTAACTTCCCGTTATCAAAAGTGATGTAGGCATTTTCAATGACTTTGCCATTTCCTAAATGAGCTGTTGCTCCGGTGATTAAAATGGCTTCTGATTGTAAAGGAGCGGGTGTTTGTTGTGCAAACAAGCCAAAAGCAGAAACCAGAGAAATAAAAAGTACTATGTTTTTAATAAAAAATTTCATGATCTTTTTTTAAATGGATTCGAAAAGCAAAGCATTTTTAAGAGGGTTTCTTAATCAACCATTTCATCGTCTGCGTCATCGCAATGATAATGTTTGTGCCATTTTTTTCGAGGTTTTTGAGTACTTGCACCGCCATTTTTTTTACTCAATGATTTCTGAATTAAACGTGCTCGTTCTGTTGTAATTTCTTTCCGTCTTTCTTTGTCTTCTTCACGATCAAAGAATTTGATGCCATCTATAAATGTTTTTTCTGCTTTCGTATAAATGGACAGAGGATGCTCGGACCAAATGACAAGATCCGCATCTTTACCTTCTTTGATACTGCCTACTCGGTTATCAATGTGCAATAACTTAGCAGGATTAAGGGTCACAAATTTCCAAGCTTCTTCTTCTGAAACATCGCCATACAAAACGGCTTTTGCTGCTTCTTGATTGAGTCGTCGAGCCATTTCTGCATCATCTGAATTAAAAGCGGTGACGACTCCGACCTCATTTAAGATGGCTCCATTATAAGGAATCGCATCAATGACTTCATACTTATAAGCCCACCAATCAGAAAAACTTGAAGCACCAGCACCATGCGTTTTTAATTTATCAGCTACTTTGTATCCTTCCAAAATGTGAGTGAAAGTATTGACCCTAAAGTCCATCTTGTCAGCTACGTGCATCAACATGTTGATCTCCGATTGGACATAAGAATGACAGGTGATAAATCTCTTGGCATTAAGGATTTCAAGCATGGTTTCCATTTCTAAGTCTTTACGGAAATTTGTTGCGCCCAATTTTTTCTTAGCTTCGTATTCTTTCGCTCTTGTAAAGGCATCTAGGTATACTTGTTCTACTCCCATTCGAGTATCCGGAAATCTATTGTTTTGAGAGGCACGAGACTTTTTAACATTTTCGCCTAAAGCGAATTTGATAAAGCCCGCACTATTTTCAAATTTCATTTTCTCAGGACTATATCCCCAGCGTAATTTGATAATGGCTGATTGTCCTCCAACAGGGTTACATGAACCATGTAACAATTGAGACGTGGTTACTCCTCCAGCAAGTTGTCGATAGATATCAATATCTTGCGCATCAATTACATCGCCGATTCTGACTTCAGCAGTATTGGCCTGCGTACATTCATTTACGCCACGAGAAATGGCGATATGGGAATGTTCATCAACGATGCCACAAGTGAGGTGTTTGCCAGTGGCATCAATGGTGATGGCACCTTTTATGTTTAAAAATTTTCCAATTTGTTTAACTTTTCCTTCAGAAAAAAGAACATCTGTATTTTCTAAAATGCCTTCTTTTTCATTGGTCCAAACCGTGGCGTTTTTAATCAAATATGTTTTCGCTTGAGGTAATTCTTTTTGGCCATAAGCCACAAAGGGATAAATGACTTTTCCTATATCATCGACTTGTTTTGA
This sequence comes from uncultured Saprospiraceae bacterium, assembly GCA_964441245.1. Taxonomy (GTDB): domain Bacteria; phylum Bacteroidota; class Bacteroidia; order Chitinophagales; family Saprospiraceae; genus JALZUU01. The sequence continues at coordinate 13,045 of CAYTVR010000066.1, forward strand.
AGCCTCTTCTTTTTTCTTTTTTGATTTTTCTTCTTTATCATCATCAGATGGACTGCTATAAATGGCTTCCCATTTTACCCACTGTCCATTGACGAGTGAACCACTTCCTGACCATTCTTTTCCATCAATGGTCCCTGTCAATCTAACTTTTTTGCTTTCTTCTTTGTTTGGAGAAAAGATTAAACCGATGACACCATTTTTAAAAGTATGTTTCACTTTGATGTTGGTCGAATCATTGACTAATATTTTCATTTTTGATTGATCACCATCGGGAGAGACTTGTAAAGCATAGCTTTTGTCACCTACGTTGAGATTGTAATTTCCGCTTAAATCGGTATTTATGATATCAGAGAATATGTGAGGTTTTCCTTGTATCCAGTTGTGGTGAATCTTAGTTCCTTTCGTAAATATTTCATCAGAAGTAATGAGAAAGTTGGCTTGTTTTCCTTTTTCTAAACTACCTACCATTTGGTCAAGGCCCAACAATTGTGCTGGTGTCATAGTCAAGGCTTTTAATGCCGCTTCAGCGGAAAGACCATGCTTAATCGCTTTTTGTAATTGAGCTAAAAATTGTTTTTTATCTTTTAATTTATTGGTCGTTAAAATGATGTTGATTCCAGCTTCCGCTAAACGAGCAGGATTACTTGGAGCCAATTCCCAATGTTTTAATTGTCCCAATGAAACGAGTAAAGCATCGTATGGATCTTCTACGTCAAATACTTTTGGAAAGTTAAGCGGCAAAATAAAAGTAGCGCCTGTTGATTTGATTTCATCTAACATTTTATATTCGTCTCCATTGCCATGTATGGTATAGGTAACACCATATTCTTTTCCTATTTTAGCTGCTCTTAATGCTTCTTGTACATCGCGTACTTCAAAAATTTGTGGAACTTTTTGTAAGTCATTCCATGCTTGTAAAGAAAGGTTTATTTCGTCTTTTTTGCCATGATTTTCGTACCAGAATCCATCCAAGTAAGTTTGTCTCAATAATGCGATGCCTCCCATGAGCGAGCCAGGATAACTTTGCTTAGAGCTTCCCTTTTTTAAGGATAGGTGATGACTGGCCAGACTTTTTAAGATAACTTTGTGTGCTCTATCTTTTCCTAAAGTGACAAAGGTCGCACTTCCTCTTGAAATACCATCCATTCGATGACTTAATACACTGCCAAATCCAATGGATCGATAATCTTTTGCCATTTTATTATCTACATCAAAAACTTCATGTGCTTTAAATTCAGAGCGAAGTGCTTCATTCCAACTATACGCTCCTTCTTTTTTTGAAAGCATTTGTTGTGTTCGACTAAAACCACCTTCTTTTGCTTTTTCTTTTTTAAGACCATAATCGCTATAAATATCAATAAAGGAAGGATAAATAAATTTTCCTTTGACGTCAGTGACAACAGCTTCGGCAGGAATAATGACCGAAGTACCGACTGCTTCTATTTTTCCATCTCGAATTAATAAAGTCGCGTTTTCTATCTTTTGATTGTAAGATTGATATATCGTTGCATTAGTAAAGGCAAATAAACCTTCTCTTTGATCATAGACTCCGTTTTGTGGAAAAGTTTCTTGTGCAAGGATAGCGGAAGAGTAAAAGAAAATGAATAAAAAAGATAAGGAACAAAATAAATGTTTCATGATCGAAAGTGTTACATGTTTTTAACAAAAAGAAAACTTTAAGCTTGAACGAAAACTAAATATTTTTCGTCGAAGAAATCTTCTTTGAAAAAATCAGACAATGGAGTGATTTCGCTATAATGACCTTTGGGGAGTAATTTTAATTCAGCTTTAATGTTGCCACCTTTTAAGGCAATGAGTCCATTAGGGATGGAATGTTGCGGTTTATGTTTTAGTAGTCGAGTAGACCACAACATTAATTTATCAATGGTAGCGACTGCTCTGGTGACCACAAAATCATATCGCGCTTTTGTTTCTTCGGCTCTTAATTGTTGCGGTTTTACATTTTTTAAATCTAATTCATCTACAACGGCTTGCACGACAGATATTTTTTTTCGAGTCCCATCGATTAAATGAAAACGAACATGTGGAAATAAAATAGCCAAAGGAATACCCGGGAATCCACCACCAGTTCCAATATCTAGCACATCAGAGCCGCTTTTAAAATTAATAAATTTGGCAATAGCCATAGAATGAAGTACATGTCTTTCATATAAGTTGTCAATATCTTTACGAGAAATGACATTGATTTTTGCGTTCCATTCGGTATAAAGCGCTTCCAATTGTTCAAATTGTTGAATTTGAGTTGGGTTTAGCTTTGGAAAATATTTAAGTATATTTTGCATATAAGATCCATTAATTTGATGTGGCTAAAGATAGGAAAAAAAGCGATTCTAAAAAGTTGGAAAGATAGCGAGTAATTGAATAATTGAATGCGAGAATTTTGAATGGCCTTCTAAGGTATGTTTCACGATGAAGGCCATTCAAAATTCAGCTATTTAAAACTTAATGATTAATTGATTAGGTGGGAAATTTGGAATTAGATCTGCTAAAAGGAATTTCATTTAAAAAAGGAATTTCTTAAAAGGTAGAAACAAAAAACCGAAAAACTAACTTGCGTTAATTTCCCGGTTTATTTCTGTGTGTTAGATAGTGTTCTTAAGCTACAGAAGCGACTGCTGGTGTTGCAGCAGCAGCAACGGCTGCTTTTTTGAGACGCTTTTTCTTCTTTTTGGCACGACGGCCGCGGCCATTGGTATCCAAATAAGCTTGAGCGCCTGGAGATTGTAAAATGTTATAGAGGATTTCTTTTGCTCTAAATAATTGAGCTTTGACTGTGCCTAGAGGAATATTTAATTCTACGGCAATCTCGTCATAGCTTAATTCTTCAAAGAATCGTAGCTGTATCATTAGGCGATATTTATCACTCAGTTTAGTTAAAACTTTTCTCATCAACATAACTCTTTGTTGACGAATAAAACGTTCTTCCGGATCGAGTGCACCAGATTTGATATTGCTAGAGTAGTCATGATCACTGCCATGTTCGATTGGATCATCAATAGAAAGAAGGTGCAATCTCTTCTTACGAATATGATCGATACAATTGTTAATAGCAATTTTAAACAACCACGTGCTAAAAGCATAGCGCGGTACATAGCTATGTAGTTTGTTGAATGCTTTTCCAAAAGCTTCCAAAGTCAGGTCATCCGCATCTTCGCGGTTGGAGACCATTTTGAGCATCATGTGAAAGATCGAATTACGATAGCGTTCCATTAAGGTCGCATACGCCTTTTGATCATTTTGAATTGCTTTGAGCACGAGTTCATAGTCTTCTTGTGCCCGTGGAGATAAGTTTGAAGTGTTGTGTGTTACGTCCATCGGTTAATTTTTCCTGTAAATAATGGTAGCGCAAATGTTAGATAGAAGAAGACATAAGCCGTATCTAAGACAGGAACCCAACGATATAAGTCGCGATCCTGTAGTTTTCTCAAGATCGGTTTACATATTACTAAAATTACTAATATTCTTACTACATATAAAAGAATTACAAATATCATGCTAGTTTTTGTTAAAATGAGCATGCCCCCTCCTACATAGTGAAAAAAATGGCTACTGGAAAAAAAACCTAAGAGAATTTTGTGGTTTAGTTTATAGTGTTTCCCAGTGCTAACATGCCTTGCTTTTTGTCGATAATAAGCTTTCCAACTTTCTTGAGGATCGGAGTAAACAAAACTTCTTTTATTTATATTGATGGCAACATTATTTTTTGTAGCAACTTCATTGATAAATAAATCATCATCACCGGATAGTAGGTTTTCATGTTTTTTAAAACCATCAGCCTTTCCGAATAAATATTTTCTATAAATCAAATTGCGTCCAACTCCCATATAAGTTTGTCCGATGAGTGCATACGAAAAATATTGAATGGCGGTTAGAATCGTTTCGAAGCGAATGAATTTGTTGAGAAAACCTGACGTTGTATAGTAAGGTCCATAACCTAATCCAATTTCTACCGAATCATCCATTATTTTTTGCATATCACGCAACCAGTACTCACTAGTGGGTTGACAATCTGCATCAGTAAATAAAAGAACGTCGTGCTTTGCTGCCTGAATTCCTAAAGCTAGTGCGGGTTTTTTCCCAGACCCTTCGGGCTTATCGACAATGCTTAGCGAACGCAAATTAGGATATTTTATATGAAAATTCAATAATATGTTTTCGGTTTGGTCATTTGAATTATCGTTTACTACTATAACTTCAAAGGAACGGTAGTTTTGGGTTACGATACGGGGCAAGTTTTTTTTCAAATTTTCAGCTTCATTGCGCGCACAAATGATGATAGACACGGGTTTTTCGTCATTTTCGAACTTTTCTTCTGTTTTCTGATCATCAGAATAATAGGCTAATTTTGAAAATAAAAATAACCAAAAAAGGATTTGGACAATCGTGGCGCCAATGAAGAGAAATAAAATGATATTCGTAATCCATAACATATTCCCGGAAAGGTAACAAATTAGGATTGAATGGAAAAAAAACGATTAAAGAGGCTAACATAGTTCATCCCAAATTCAAGAAAAGGCTTGTGATTCAGAGTAACTAAATGTAATGACTTATATAAAATTGTAGTGTTGATAAGTAATTATTTGATCCGCAGATTTTGAACACAGATTTAACAGATCACGCGAATTGCGCTGTTTTCTCCACTACCGAACTCTACGATAGTGGGCGATTAGTGCTATCGAACTAAAATCTGCGCAATTTGTGAAATCAGCAAAATTAGTATTCTAAAAAGCTAATGCTTATCTCTCGATACCGCTTAGGATGTCAGAATCTATTTTTTTAGAAAAATTGAGGATAACTCATACTTCAAGAAGAAGAGGAAGTCTTTGGTAAAGAGGAAATCGCTAAGTCTTCAAGTTGTTGAACAATTTTTTTTCTTTTTGCTAATAATAGAAAAGAAGCAGTGCTGTTTTTTCGAAAGTATTTTTTTACTCGATTACCGAGTTTAAATTTTTGAACCAGTTCTTTATATTTCCAAGCTAGTCGACCAAGTGGGTATAAACTTACTGCATATAGTATGGTCAGAACGGGTTGTTGAAAAATAGAATGAACTAAACAAATTTGGAGCAAATAAAATAATGGGAAAGTGATCAAACCAATTAATGTTTTGATCGCAGAATCATACACATTACCGACGTTTAGTTTTTTGACCATAAATAATGGAATCTTGTAAGCCATTAAATTATTGAACCAACCATATAAAAAAAATGGAAAACCTAAGATCAATAAAAGCGCCCGGGCTATATATTTAGAGGAACTTGATTCTTTGGATTCTGTAGCAAGACTTACATCATTTATTTTATGTTGATCTACTTCCGTGAAATACTGTTTTAATTGGTTGTCTAGTAATTGATGTTTCTGAGGGGCCGTTTCTTTTAATAATCGTAATTGTTCAATCGTTTTTTTACTTCTTGTAAACGCATGATCGATTGTTAATGGATTTTCTGTTTGTTGAATTATTTCAACTTTTTTGATCAATGCATCTTCCTCTTCATCGAGCGTATCAATGATTAATTCCTTCATTTTATTTTCTAGATGAGCCGTGACTTGCTTAGCAGTACTGATTGGATCACTTTGATAATCATTTTTAAATCCATCGATTTTAATTGGAGTACCTACGTTGAAAAAAAGATCACTTCCATAATTCCTTGGAGCAGAATAATTTAAGCCTACAGGAATAATGGTCAAACCAAGCTTGAAATCATTTTTAGATTCCGCACTCAAAGCGATTCGAGCTGTACCGGTTTTAAACGTATCCAAACGTCGTTTGTTTTGACTCAATCCTTGTGGGGCGATATATAGGATGCCACCATTCGTCAAATGATTATCACACATTTCAAAACTTTTACTATTTTGAATTCTACGCCCCTCTACATCTTTTGGACGTTCGATTTTTATACAATAAAAATTCGTGAAAAACCAATTGGTAAAACGCGTGCTAAACATACCCGCATTGGCTAGAAAGAAAACCATATACTTAGCTCTACCAGCAACTCCAACAGCATCAAGCAAGCTATTAGGGTGATTAGAAATGAGTATAGCGGGATGATCAAAATTTAGCGTTTCTTTATTCTTGAATACCGTATTGGGATAAAAAACATTGCAAATGATTTTTACGAGCACTCTAGCAAAAAGATAAAAGTAATAAACAAATGTTTTCAAATCAAAAGCGGATTTTTATACTCTAAAATTCAATAAAACGGATTTTACATCTTGGTCAAAACGTTCTTGATCATTGCCATGAAAAGCGACCTTTACAGGAATCGCGAATATAGGCAATTGTTTTTCTACGATAAAAGCTTTGTGAAGTTCGAGCCTCATCGCATCTTTTTCAGTAGTGATAATTATTTTACGTTTAGAATCAATTTGGTCAAATTTAGTTTTCAAGTTAGATAAATCAAAAGGTGTAAAATAATGATGATCTTCATATTCTAAAACCTGAACAGTATTGACTTGTCGTTCAAGATGTTCCACCAAGTAGTCCGTTCGTGCAATAGCACAAATCAAAAGAACATCCCATTCTAGAGTCAATTCCACGTTAAATTTCGAATTTAAAATGAAATAAGGCGTGGCATATTGATAGTAAGAGAAATAGATTTTTTGACGCGACAAAGGTTTTATTTCCTTGATCAATCTATTTCGATCTTCTACATCAATTTGTGGTGGACATTTAGAAACAATAATAAAGTTGGCTCTTTTATAAGCACTTCGCCATTCGCGCAAGCGACCAGAAGGAAGTAAATAATCTTTTGTGAATGGGTAACTATATTCGGTCAACAGAATATTCAACTCAGGAGAAATAGATCGATGTTGGAAGGCATCATCTAATAAAATGACTTGCGTTTTTTCTTGGAAAGAAAGGATTTGAGGAATAGCAAAAGTTCGACTTTCTCCAATGGCAACTAGAATGTCTGGAAACTTACGTTTAAATTGTAAAGGTTCATCACCTACTTGCTCTGCGGTATTTTTTCTATCGACTAAAAGAAAGCCTTTGGTTTTGCGACGATATCCTCGACTTAGTGTAGCCACATAAATATGATCTTTTAGTAATCGGATTAGATATTCAATATGCGGAGTTTTTCCAGCACCACCAATCGATAAGTTTCCAACAGAAATAACAGGAATACTAAAGGCAACTCCTTTTAATAGTTCCATACGATATAAAAAATCGCGAAGACTAATTCCAATGCCGTAAAGCAGAGAAAAAGGCGAAAGCAAAATTTTTACTAATACGTTTTGAATCATTTCTTTTAACTAATTTCCGCTCAATGCGGTCATAAAATTACTATTCCATTGTGAGAAAACTAGTAATTAGCCTCTGAATATTTGTACATTACACGTTCTAAGAACAATGAATGTAGCATTAGGTTCTGATAGATTAACCAATAAAAAATTTTAAAACAAGCTTAATGGTAAATTTTTCTACCTATAAAAGAAGATTTTAATTTTTTTAAAAACAAAGACATGAAACGTCCAATTTTGAAATAGTCTTTAACAAAAAAGCTTAGGACTGTTTTTGAATTGGTAAGTTCGATCTGACCTTAACTTAAAATAAAATTATACTGATGAAAGCCATGATTTTAGCGGCTGGTTTAGGTACACGACTTAGACCTCTAACCAACTATCATCCCAAAGCTCTGATCCCTGTTAATGACATACCTTTATTGGAAATTGTGATTCGAAGGTTGAAACATTTTGGAGTCAAAGATATCATTGTTAACGTCCATCATTTTGCCGAACAAATCATTAGTTTCTTGGAAAAGAACCATCATTTTGATATTAATATCGTGGTATCAGATGAACGAGATCAATTGTTGAATACCGGAGGTGGATTGAAAAAAGCAGGATGGTTTTTTGAAGATGGTGCTCCCTTTCTGTTGTGTAATACAGACATTTTATCAAATTTAGATTTACATAAATTCTATCAAGCTCATTTGGCATCGGATGCTTTGGTGACGCTTGCGGTTAGAAAAAGAGAGACTTCACGTTATCTTATTTTTTCGGAAGATAAAAAAATGCAAGGTTGGGTGAATGTAAAATCAGGAAAGATGATTCTACGACGATCGCATCAAGGTAATTGTCAGTTGATGGGATTTAGTGGCTTGCATATTATTGACCCTAAGATATTTGATATGATGCCAAAGGAAGATGCTTTTTCTATTATTGATGTTTATTTAGATTTAGCATCTGAAAACAATCTTATGTCTTACGAGGAAGATGCTTCTGTTTGGTTAGATGTTGGTAAACCAGAAAATTTAGCGAAAGCAGCTTTATTATTAAATCATATTTTGGAAGGACAAAAAACGTAAACTTATTTTTCTAGTTGAAGTTTTATGCGTAAAATTGCACTAGATATAGAATTTTAATGAATTTGACTATGAGTAAACTACCTATTGGTACATTTGTGAATATGGCAGCTATCGTGATTGGTACTCTAATTGGTGGTATGCTTCAACAAGTCTTTCCTGAAAATATTCAAAAAATAACATCTTTGGCGGTTGGTCTAGGCGTTCTAATTATTGGTATTAGAATGAGTTTGAAGGTGCCAGATGAATATTTATTGGTTTTTATTTTTAGTTTGATGTTAGGTGGAATTATTGGAGAGTTGATCGCAGTAGAAAGTTTTTTAGATGGTTGTCAATCGTGGCTTGAAAACAACTTTCAACTACGTAAAACGCAATCAACGGAAGGTTTGATTACTGCGTTTATTCTTTTTTGTGCGAGTTCTTTAACCATTGTTGGAGCGATAGAAGAAGGAATGCAGGGAAAGCGGCAATTGTTGATGGTCAAATCTGCATTGGATGGTATTACGGCTATAGCATTAGCATCGAGTTATGGTTTAGCCATTTTGTTATCGATTTTGCCGATGTTGATTATTCAAGGAGGATTAACTTTATTAGCAGGAAAAGTAAAATCTCTTTTTAACAAAAATATTATTGCGGTCCTTAGTGCAGTTGGGGGAGCTTTGATTGTGGCGGTTTCTTTTAAAATTTTAGGATTAGGCGATTTCCGGATGGGTAACTTATTACCTTCTTTACTAGTTGTTGTATTTCTGACTTGGGTGCATCGGTTATTGAAACTTAAGTTTTGATTTGAATAACAGCTTATGCGAAAAAAGCTAAAGAGATTAATTCAAAAATGGAACAATAGTATTTCAATTCAACAACTTATTCGCTGGAGTGGTCAATCCTTGATCATGCCTTTTTATCATACCCTTCAAGGAGCGGAAGCATTACCTCATATTCAACATTTATATCCTCTACGTTCTATTGAGCAATTTGAAAAAGACCTCGATTTTTTTTGTCAACATTTCCAACCGATCCATTTATCTGATTTAATTTCTTTTGTAAAAAATGGAAAAGCACTTCCCCAAAAAGCTTTTTTTCTTTCTTTTGATGATGGTCTAAAAGAAATAGATACCATCATTGCTCCGATTTTAAAAAGAAAAGGAATACCTGCCACTATATTTTTAAATACAGATTTTGTCGATAATAAAGATTTATTTTTTCGCTACAAAGCGAGCCTTTTAGTCGATCATATTTCTAAACAGATTCCTTCCAAACAACAGCTAGAAAAATTATTATTAAGGTTGGCTGATTACGATTTTCCCAAGCATGATTTATCTTCTACCTTACTAAATATATCATATCAAAATCGAGCAATCCTTGATGAAGTCGCAGAAATATTAGCAGTTGATTTTGCTAAATTTTTAAAAGAACAAAAGCCTTATTTGACCTCGCACCAGATTCAAAAACTACAAAAGGATGGCTTTACTTTTGGCGGACATAGTATGGATCATCCCTTATATGCCCATATTTCTGAAACAGAACAAATTCAACAAACAACAAAGAGTATTGATTTTGTTCAACAAAAGTATAATATCAATTATCGAACCTTTGCTTTCCCATTTACAGATGATGGCGTCGGTGCGTCTTTTTTTAAACAAGTAGAATCGGATCAAATTTTAGATGTTTCTTTCGGTTGTGCCGGAATGAAAGAACAATCCTTCCCTTTTCATTTTCAACGAATCCCAATCGAATTAAGCGAAGCATCAGCAACCGTTCAACTGAAAACAGAATTAACGTATTTTTTAATCAAAAAAGGATTAGTAAAAAACAAAGTACATTATAAGAAATGAAATTATCCGCTATTACAGTCTCCTTTTCGTCTTTAATTTTTCTAGCCTAAGTAAATACAACATCTCCATCGCCATCTTGAATGACTGGTGTTTGATCAAAATAAGATTTAAGTGACATAGGAATTCCGACCGTTTTTGAAATGTTCTTTAGGTAGAAAAAAGGAGTGTTGCTTTTTTGAAGGTAAGCAACAAATTGTGGATGATAACAAATAAAGCTAGTGGCCTTTAATAAGAGTAATCGATGTAAAACGATTTTGGATACAGCTTCAATATGATTTGCCAAACAATAAAAATAAGGTAAGGTGATCGTTCCATCTCGGTCCGAAAGAAATACAAAAGCGATGAGTTGATTTTCTTTTTTTATTTTGAATAAATGTGATTCAAATCGTTCTGTATGAGCAGAGAAAAAATATCGTTTTCGAAAAGGTGCGTTTTTATTTTTTTGCTGATCCAACCAAGGAAAATCTAGAATCCAATTCAAGTCTTTTGCATTTCGTTGAATCAATTGTTTGGAAGATTGTTGTTGAATAAAAATATCCACTTCTTTGTCGACACGTTTAATACGTTGAATATTCCAACTTGAATTTTGTAATCTTTTTTTCCATAAAAAAAAGCGAAAAACCATTAAAAAATTGATGCTAGCGTCAAAAGCTTTAAATAAAAATTGAAACGGATGAAGCTCAGGTTTTCTATTTAAAATGATGGAACAAACTTTAGATCTTAGAAAACCGTTAACTCCAGCTATTTTTTCAAAATGAACAAATTTCAGTGGACGAAGAATGGCTTCTGATCGAGCGGGCAAACCATCAAAAAGCATTTTAGCCTTCCAGATTTGAAGTGCTTTGTAAAAAACAGGCATGGATGCTCCCTTCCCTTTTTCGGGATGTGTCCACCAACAGCTATTCCAACAAATTTTTTCTTCGGGAGCGATATTTAATTGATCGGGTAAACAACCGGCATAAGCGATTACTTCTTGTTGTTCATTGAAGGCGATAACCAATACAGGATCATCAGGTTTTGCCTTGGGATTATTAAATTGTGAAAGCGCTCTTAATGGTGTAATAGGAATATCTGCCAACTGACGAAATGCATCACTTTCAATAAAGGGAACTAATTCAGAAATAGTCAGTACGCTGATTTGCATTTAGCAAAGATACATTATGTTTTGATTTTAAGAAGCGGGTTTAATTGTAATAGCCTGCTCCATTTTTTATTTTGGAACAGGCTATTACAATTAAAAAGAGCGGATGTTTTTTCTTAAAAAACGATGACTTAATAATAAACTTCAATGACACCATTGGCTCCTCGGGTACCATACATAGCTAATTCAGGACCGCTTTTTTTAACTAGAATTTTGGTAATCAAAGTAATATCTACAACATTATAAAAATCAAAGTAGCCACCGTTTACAGGTAAGCCATTAAGCACAAAAAGAGGTTCATGACTGTTGATTAAGGACTTCACTCCTCGAATTAAAATAGCTGCATTTTGGCCACGACCACGTACATCTACTCCAGGATATGTTCTTAAGTGGGTCGTTAATTCAGTAATCTCCATCTTTTCTTTTTCTTTAGGCTTTTGACTGGTGGTTCCTTCTTTTTGAACGCTACAAGCGGTCAAGAAAAAGAGCGAGCATAAAATGAGTTGTAGAAAAATTCTTTTTTTCATAAGAGTATATTTTTTGGTTGTTTTAATACTTTCTTCGACAAATCCTGTGGACATTCATAAAGTGAGATGACAAAGCGACCAGAGGAAGCGTTGAATTTCAATTTTGAATGTCTATACACACAGAATTTGTCGAAAAACCTTTTAATACATGCGGATTTAAAATAGCTTATTTTATCAAAATTTTATCACAAATTTCACCCACCGTGTTCATACTGATCATGTCCATTAGATCAAAGGATATTTCAAAATGCTTTTCGATGGCATCGATCAGTAAAGCATGATTGAGTGAATCCCAATTATCAATATCTTTGGCCTGCATCTCCTCCGTAATAGAGATATTGTTTATTTTAAGAACGTCTTCAAAAATAGGTTGAAGCGTTGTGAGTATTTCCTTTTTAGTCATTCTATTTTATTTGTACCAATAAAGAAGTTGTTTCAAACAGCTTCCATTTTTTTGGCTAGAGCCAAAATTATCTAACACCGAGTAACCAATAAATATCAAAGATACAAAACTGTTCAAAACCAAGCTTAGTATAAATTTTTGCACCCATCGGAGTTGCTTGTAAAGTAGCCGTTTTTAATTTTCGTTCCTTCGCGTCAAAAAGCATTTGCTGAGTGATGGCTGTTCCGTATCCTTTTCCTCTTTTAGATTCTAAAGTAGCAATCATATAAAATCCAGTAGTGTCTTCTGTATCATGAGACATACCAATGCTAATGACTTGGTCATCTTCTTTGTGAATATACAAACGACTGGAATCGTCTTTTTCAAAAACGGTTTTTATGAAATCTTCGTGCATAGGACTAGGAGAGAATAAGGTTTGATTGATGACGTTCAACCACCCTTTCAATTCTTTTAAATTAGTCACTTTTTGTGCGCTTGTTTTTTCAAAATGGTGCCTCGATAAATCAATAGCCATTCCAGGCCATTGTCTCATTAAGCGAAAGCCATTTTCTTTTAACTGTTGTTGAAAAGTAGGCATTTCTTTTTGTCGCATGATCCAATGCGGAGGAATATGACCTGATTTTATTTTTTCAACGAGGTTAGTAAAATCTAGATCCATTTTGGGGAAATCGAATAAAGTATAGGGCCATTTATGAGGAGGGCAGTTGACCCAAGATACACCATGTTCTTCTTGGATGGGATGCTCAGTGAAAGTCGCCATTTTCGTGTAAAGGCTATAAAGATTGGTTTCGATTTTAGAAATACTCACTTGTTTTTTTTTGATTTTAAATGATCCTTAATTCATCAACTTTAGCAACTGATTCCGGTCTACTTTTCCACTGATATTAGTTGGGAAAATAGAGATGTTTTTGATGGCTTTTGGAATCATATAAGGAGGTAGTTTTTTTTGTAAAAAAATCATTAGAGACTCAAGTTCTAATTCCTTTTTTTCAACAAAAAGATAAATAACCAACGCTCCATTTTCTAGTTGATCCACAATTGCGATGCAGTTACAATTAGTAAAAGACCGGCTGAGTTGCTCTATTTCGCCTAATTCTACTTTATAACCAAGTATCTTATGTTGATGATCTTTACGTCCGCAGGTATGTAAAACGCCTTCCGAATCTAGAAAAGCCATATCACCACTTTTATAAAAACGATATTTTTGTCCTTCTAGTTCCTTTTCGAAAAAGACAGAGTCATTTTTTGCAGGAAGTTTCCAATAAGCATGCATGACATTATCTCCTGCAAAACATAACTCTCCTTCTATCCCATTTTCAACTTGATTGAATTCATTGTCAATTAAAATGGCGATGGTGTTTTTCCAAATATAACCAAAAGCCAATTTGTCCTTATGCGTTTTGTTTTTTGAAAAATCACGAGACAATTCATAACTCACACATAACATAGTAGTTTCGCAAGGGCCAGAAATATTAATCACTTTAGCATTGGGTACACAAGCCATCCAAGCTTCTGCTAAATTTTTATAAAAAGGTTCTCCTCCTACTAGAGAATATTTGACGGAGGGTAGTTGGATTTGATTGAAATAAGGGTGCAAAAAATTTAAGGTAGAAGGCACCATGGTGACAAAGGTTAATTCATGTTCTTGAATTAATTGATAGGCTTTTAAATATTTGACATGATCATATCCGACGGTATAAATTTCTGCCCCATGATACCAAGCGGAAAGATAGGAAAGCATCGACATATCAAAAGTCAATTCAAACATTTGTAAAAAACGATCTTGATGACTGATTTGATAGGCTTGCGCCAAAAAGGCATCCATGGTTGTCTGAATGTTTTTTGAAGTATAAGGCACTCCTTTGGGTAAACCAGTGCTTCCTGAAGTAAATAGCATGCAAATAATTTGATCCTCGTCTTTTTCTATAAAGGTCCAATTGGGTTGGGTAGCTTTGATATCTTTGGTCTGGATTAATTGAATAGATTTGGAATCAACAATTTTTTCATTGTCTATTTCACTGGAAAGTACCCAATTGCTTTCTACCTGTTTTAGAATATTACTGTTTCGGTCTTTTGGACTTGAAATACTTAAAGGAACAAAAGCATAACCTTCTAACCATATTGCTAAAATGCTAGCATAAGTTTCAATACTATCATGAGCAATCAAATTGATAAAATGAACATCAGGTTTTGCTTGTTGCAACAAATTCCGAATCCCTGCGACATAGCCACCCAATTCTTCATAGGAATATCGCTGACCAGCAATACAAAAGGCTGATTGATCAGCATACTTTTGAAAAATTTGGGTAATCGTTTGAAGCATGTAATTTGATTTTAAATCAAAAAAGTTAATACCGTTAATTACTGACTTTTTTATTTCAATAATCCAAAATTACAATAAAGAAAGCACTTGTTTTGACTAACAAGTGCTTTCCATTTAAAAACATGATTCGCTTAATGAAATTATTTTTTGAATACAGAGTATATTCTAATTTCAGGAGTAGCTTGTAAATATGGCTTTAACTCTCGAACCACGTCTTGTTCGAATAATGCTGATGATAAATAGTCGTTAGCTTCTGCTTGTGTTTCAAAACCATGAAGAACTTGAACATCATCAGTTCTTAAGAGTAATTCCTTGGAAGTTGCTCCTTTAATTTGTTTTAAAAAAGGTTGCTTATATTTAACATAAACACCTCCTGCCTTCATTCTATTTTCGTTTTTAATGTCAAGTGTTATTTCTAAATAAGCACCGGTCTCTTTCTTGTTGTCCATTGTCATAGATGTTAAAGTGAATAAAATTACTATCGAAAAAATAGTAAGTAGGATAATTGATACTTTTTTCATTGTTAATTTTTTAATGAATTAATAATACAAAGGTATCGGATGTAGTTGGGGCAAAAAATGGACAAAAAGGAAATCAGATGGTAATTTTAAGCAATGGAGTTTCTAAATTCAGATGGGGTGAGATTTACATGTTTTTTAAAAAATTTAACAAAGTAAGAAGGATCTTGAAATCCTAAGTCATATCCTATTTGATTCACAAAAGCATCAGAATGACTTAATTTTCTTTTAGCTTCTAAAATGATTCTATCATTTATTAAGCTAGAAGTTGTTTTTCCCGATTTAGTCTTAATTATATTGTTAAGAGTTTTAGTAGAAATGTTTAGTTCCAAAGCGTACTTTGAAACAGACCAATTCTTATGATAATTTTTTTCTAATAATTTTCGAAATTCTAATAAAGGTAATAGGTTAAACGCACGAAATGACATCTGGAATTGAGTTTAAGACTTGAATTAAAAAGTTATTATTCCAAGCAGTTCTTTTTCGTGCTTTTTTCAAACTGCCTTTTCCTTTATTTTGCAAAAGTAATTGAAGCGCCATTTTTCTTAATGTTGCAAAATTTTCAGCACCTTTATCTTTTCGAATTCTCTGTCTGTCTTCAGAGAAAACAACATCTAATTGCCAGTGTAGGTTGTTTTCAATACTCCAATGATGTCTTGTAGATTGATTAAAATATTTTGCATCTCCTGTTGCGCTACTTATATAAAAGCGAGTTTGAGTCGTTGTTTTATCTGGGCTATTTTTATGCGTTCGTTCGCTTTGTATCATTATAATAGTTTTGCAGCCTGCCCATTTTTGCAATTCATCAATGTATTTTAAATTGCTTGTTACATAAGCCGTTCGTTTTTCTATTCTACCACCAGTCAAAGTAATAAATTCATCTTTATCACAATGATTTTGATGATTTATCATCCAATCATGTACTTCTTCATACAATGACTTTTGATTCTTTTTTAATGCTAAAAGATATTTTCCACCCTTCGATTCAATTTTTTTCGCAGTATCTTTATCACAGCCCATTGCATCAATACTCACTAGAGCATTTTCCATTTCTAAGTCTTCCAATAGTAAAGGAATTGCTGTCTTTTCATTGCTTTTCTTTGATACTTTTACCTGACCTAAACTTAGATGTTGTTCTGCAACCCATGCACTAACCAAACACAAGGCTGCTGTTTTTTTTCCCTTCTTTCCGGTTGCACGTAGCACTTTTCCATCTATATTTATTTGATACTGTTCTTTTAATTCATCAATAATTTCTGATGACCAGTTGCACAGACATTTATTAAATGCCTCACAATCCATATAACGAAAAACACGATTAAAGGTATCATGTGAAGGTATCCCATTTGGTAATACCAAAAATTGACGTAGAAATTCTTCCTTTTGAATTCCATATTCTTCAATCTCTTCACAATCTTCTGCGCCACTTAATACTGCACACAAACCTATGATTAACAGTTCATTTAAATAGTGTTTTACTTTTTTCGCAATTCGAAAATCTGGTACTTCTGAAAAAATTGTCTTTAAATCCATCTTGCAAAGCTAAACTTTATAGCTTTGTTTTCAATTTCATGCGTTTAACCTATAAAGGTAATGGATTAGAGTTACTATCTTCTTTTTGTAGTTCTTTTCTTTTTTCTCTTTCGATTGAAATTAATAAAGATTTTAAAGTATTGGTCAAAATAGATTCATGACCAAAGAAATGAATATTCTCTATTTCGTTTTTTATCAAATTTAGATAAATATCCAAAGTAGAAATTAAAGCAGAAGGAATTTGAAAATAAGGTGTCTCTAGATTATTGAATAAATTGTAGTTAATAAAAAAATCAATATCCCGTTCATTTTGAATAAGAAAAGATTCATTAAAATGTAATAGAATACCTTTGTAATCTATTCCCTTTTCGAAATAATGAACTTGGTTTTTTGCTATAAAAAATAATCTGTTTTTTTTGATTTGGAAAGACTTAAAATCCACAAAATGATTACCTTCATTACAATGAAACCATATTAATTGGTAATAACTATGGGAATGCGGTTTTGAACTATGTTCTATGTTTTCTTTTAAATATTCTCCTAGATCAAAAATATCAAATTGCCGTTTGGTTGGTTCTTTCCTGTGTAAATGATATTCATTTATATCGTTTGATTTTTTCATTTTCATTTTCATTTGCATTTTTCATTAGTGCCGAACGACATGATAAAGTCTATTTAAGTAGTGTCCAGAAATTGGGTTTAGATTAATTTGAGATAAGTTTATGTTTCAGGCGACTTACAATTTATTCGGTTTAGCCGTAGCTAAAGCTAAAAAATTTAAGGAAGCATGGAAGAAAAAATCGCTCAAATTAATAGCAAACTTAATTCTGAACACTACTTAAGTAATTCACGAAAATAGATTATACATTTTCAAAAATCTCTTATTTTAG
>CAYTVR010000067.1:0-29971 GCA_964441245.1 uncultured Saprospiraceae bacterium
GAATCTAATTTTCATAGCTAGGATAATTTACAAAAAGTTATTTGTCGACTCCTCTCGCGATAGAATAAAACAAGGCTATGAATAAGAGGATTAAAAAGACCGCACTAAAAAGACCGAACCATTCATAGCCATCGGTCTCATTTGATTTTAATCGAAGAAACAAAACGACATTAACCACACAAATGGTCGCTAAAATTAAGGACAAAATATCTGCCCAATTTCTTTTCTTTTTAATGATTGGCTTTTTAATAGGCTTATTCATATGTTGAGGATTAGAAAATGAAACTGTTGCTATAAAATGAATCTTGCATAGACTTTTGAGAATCAATAATTTTTAAATAGCTTTATATTTTTTGTTGAATGTGCGTGTGCTGACCATTCAATAGCAACAGTTTTGATAAAATAAATCTACTAACAAAATTAGCTGTAGGCAAGTCAAAAATCCCTTCTGGGTTAAGCAGGACGGTTTGAGGTATGATTGGGAATGCCTGATTTTCTTTGCTTTTATACTTTGATCGTTTTTAAATAATATTCATAAAAGAAGAGGAAACTCCGAGGATAAAGATGAAGCTCCATTTTAAAAACAAACTTCACCGTTAAGACGAAATCTGGAAGAAGAACCCTGAGTGAATCGATTGATATTTAGTTGAAAGATTTTTTGATGAAAATCAAAGAGGAATAAAAATGCGCTTATGCCATATTTATATCAATCGGACTAGAAACTGAGTTGATATCCAAATGTAAAACCTAATCCTCCCCAGATCAATATATTTTTGACGATTGGATGTGGTCCTAGTACACAATCTGTCCAGTGAGAAGGATCTCCGGGGCCTTTGCCATTGCAATTTGCACTACCTTTTTTTATTTGTCTGGCAATTCCTAATGGAATCCCAATGGCCAATCCAGCACTCGTTCCGATTAGTATGGAACGGCCTTCAAAATCTGAAGAACCACTGGTAGCTAAATGTAAATTAATTGTTCTATTCCTTTCATGATAAATGGAGTGGAAAGTTTCTTGCTCGTATAATACATTACTATGCTGATAGTTGACTTGACGGTCTGTGATTTGTGGTTGACTTATGTTATAAGATGGATTGAAAATCGAATCTTGAGCCCAAACTATGTTAGCTGAAAAGAGAAGAAGAGCAAGAAAAAATATTCTTTGCATTGTTCATAGCTTAAAAATATAAAAGTAAAAAATAGCTGCTGCTACATAGAAAGTTACCAAAAAACTTAATAAGAAAATATCTTTAGGAATATGTAATTAATAGGTTGTAACAAAGGTGAGAATTTGTTTTTTCTTTAATCAAGGCAAAAAACATATACGTCCGCCTGAGGCGGACGGCGAGGCTTTTTAACGCTGAGTAAAGGAAAAAGAAAACTCAAACTGTTATAAGTTATTATTTTCATGTTCCTTAATCATCTGGTGCATGGGAATATAAAAGTAGCAGCAGCTGAAACAAATGTAGTTGATGAGACCCCCAAAAATCAACTTTTTCCCTTTAAATGGGACGTTTGGGCACCTCTTAGGGGTAAATGGGACAGATTTTTTCTAAATTTAGACCGAAAAAATTCCGCTTTGGCGAATAGAGGCATATATATGATAGGATTTAAATAACTAATTTTTTTAAAAGCATCAGATCCAGTGAAATATTTTAATCAAAATAAGCATCTAAATGACGAGGGTATTGCTTTATTCGTAGACGCACTTAAGCTGAATAAGCAGGAGCATCTTCCTGAAAGTGTTCAAAATCATGTCGAAAATTGTGAACCATGCCATCAAGAGATCATCGAATTATATGCCGTCATGAGTACGATTTCTTATGAAAATAGGAGTGATCACCCTTCTCTTGAGCCAAATACCGAAGCAAAATCCTTTTCTATCAGAAGATACTTATTACCGATTGCGGCTGCAGCTGCGGCGATTGCTGGAATTGGCTTTTTCTTTTTTAATCAAAATGATGCAGGACTGTTGACTAGTCCAGAAGTCGTTTTAGAGGAAGTAACTACTCCAGAACTGAAGGAAGCGCCTACTTATACCATAGAAAAGGTGGATACCAACGAAATTAAAACGATCCCTGCGCCAGCACCTCGCCAAGATAAGACGGAGGCAATTGTCAAAACCCCTCAGGACCAAGTGCCTAAAACACCTAAGATAAAAGATTGGAAAGATCCAGAAAAAAAAGCCAGTAGTCGAGAATTATTTGCTATGAATTTTACGCCAGCTGAAGATTTAGAATCTTTGGTGGATGAAGTGTTTCGATCGGATGATTTGAATATTCAGTTACCTGAAAATAAAGATGTTTATCGTCCTGACAGTAGAATACCTTTTGCATGGAATGGATCAGAGCAACAACTGACTTTAGTGATTTTGAATAATCAAGAGGAAGAAATACATAGTGCAGAATTGCAGACAAGTAGCTATCTTTGGACACCCAATGTTGACCCAGGAATTTATTATTGGAAATTAGAAACTGAAGATGATTTATTACATGTCGGCCAATTTTTTATTGAGTAGGGTAGTTTCAAAAAAAAAAATTAGAAACCAGCCGAATTACAAATGAAGTCACTTAAAAATAGCGCTTCAATGAAAATAAGATTAATGACCCGTTTCCTTTTCTTTTGTATCAGTTGTTTATGTACCCTTCAATTGTTGGCCCAAAAAGAATTGGTGTTATCTGATTCTTTGGCTCAAGCTGGAGATTTTGAACAATCCATCCAATTGTTAGAGAAATTTACAGCAACCAATAAAAAACAAAATTTCACTTTAGCGCAAACCTATTTTCAGCAAAGTTATAATTATCTTCAATTGCACCAATATGACAAAGCTTTAGATTATAATGAGCTTTCGCTAAATATTTATCAAAGTTTGTATTATGAATTTTTAGCTAAGAATTATCTACGTTATGGGACTATTTTTTTACAAAAGAAAGAATATGAATCGGCGTTAGATAACCTTCTGCAAGCGATGGATTTACCGCATGAATCTGCACAGTTTACGGGAATTTTACAAGGGTATATTGGTGCTGTTTATTCCAAAATGGGAAATTATAAAAAAGCGGAAACCTATTACGATGCCTCTTTAGAATCCTTTGCAATAGATCTGGAAGAAGAACATAAGGATATCGCAACTACTTATTTGAATATTGGAAATTTGTTTTATGTTCAAGAGCGTTTTACAGATGCTCAGCGCATGTATCGGAAGGCTTTGGAAATAGAAAAGGTATTAGATGAAAGCCCTATTCGACAAGCACGAGTTCATCAAGCAATTGCGGTCAATAGTTTGGTGAGGGCTCAAGATTATGAAGAATCTCTAATTAATTATCAACAAGCGAGTACACTTTTTCAAGATACATATAAAAACGCTCATCCAGATATTGCAGAATGTTTGTTAGGCATAAGTAAAATTTATAGGGAACAAGGAAAGCTGGAAGAAGCAAAGAAAGTGATTGTAGAAGCGCAGGGGATGATGTGTCCTAAATTACTAGAAAGTGATTTTAAAACGCTTCCCTCTGAAGATGATTTTATTTGGGATCGTGCTTTGATGAGTGAGATTTTGATAGAGAAGAGTATCTTATTGACTAAGGAATATGATCGAACTGGTGATATTAAGTTTTTAAAATTAGCACTTCAGTCGGCTGAGAAAGGGATTAATATTTTTGAAGGATTGTTGTCAGAAATATTTTATGAAGATAGTCGAATTAAGTTAATGGAACAAAATGCTGATTTTTACGAACAAGGTATTGCCGTAGCTTATGCTTTGTTGAATCAAACCAATGACCGTCAATATGCGGAGCGTGCATTTATCCTTTCGGAAAAAGGAAAATCTAGAGTTTTACAAAAATTGATGCAAGAGTCTATGGACCGAAAGGCAGCTATTCAGATTCATCAATTAGAAGTAGAGAATAGTGAATTGCAGAGCAGCCTGGTTCGCTATGAAACTTTGTTGTTGAAAGATGGGAGTAATAAAATGTGGCAAGACAGTATTTCTTATTTTCGTCGAAACTACAAGACTTTTATTCAACAGTTGGAAGCTTTGAATAGTAAAAATGAAAAAATAGCTGATGTTACCAATATAGAAGAGGTTCAATCCAATCTTGATCAAGAAACCTTGATGTTGTCTTATTACGTTGGTGAAATGACGTACTATATTTTTGCGATAGATGCAGCGTCTTTTTCACTGCAAGCTTTTCCCCAGGATAGTGTGATTTCTTTTGCTAAAAAAGTAAAGATACATACCCTTTTCAAAAAGGCTTCTATTCTAGAAGAAATTGGAAAAACCGGAGTCGGTGTTTATTCTTCATATAACGATATTTTGAAAGCAAAATTAAGACTAGATAAATGTGTGAACAATTTTTTAAAAGCCATTAAAAAGGAAAAGAAAATAAAGTACAACGAATATAGTGTTAAGTTATATGGCAAGCTTATTTATCCCATTGAGCCTTTTCTAAAGAGTAAAAAGAAACTGATTATCATTCCGCATCAAAATTTAAATTTTTTACCGTTTGAAACGCTTTCGAAAAATTTAAAAGTAGGTAAGATTAGATTTAAAAAATTAGATTACCTCATTGAGGATTTTGCGATTCATTATCATTATTCTGCTAGTCTTTATCTTAATAGCAAACAAAAGCCTTACAGTTATGAAAATAATGTGGACAATTTTTTAGGTGTTGCTCCGATTTTTAGTGATACTTCTCAAACTGGTTATGTTTGGGATAGTGAGAATTTTGTTTTTGATTCCACTTATCAAGAAGAAGTTGTTCTTCGGGATGCTTTTGATTTCAATACTTATTCGTTTAAAGAATTAAAATACTCAGAAAATGAAGTTCTAAACATAGCGAAGCTCTTTGCAAAAAAGCAAAAGGGTAGCCGTGCTTTGATGCATGAATTGGCAACAGAATCGGCCTTCAAAGAACAAGCATCAAAATATCGTTTTGTTCATATCGCTTCCCATAGTTTTGTAGACCGAAGCAACCATAAATTGTCTGGAATCGCATTCGCTCAACCAGATGAATTTGATTTTGCAGATGATGGTATTTTGTTCGCACCAGAAACTTATCGGATGGCTTTGAACGCTGATCTACTAGTCTTGAGTAGTTGTGAAAGTGGGATCGGTTTATACGCAGAAGGAGAGGGGCCAATGACTTTGACTCGAGGTTTTATTTATGGTGGTACTCCGAATATCGTGTGTTCTCTTTGGAAAGTCTACGATAAACATACGAGTACATTGATGGTTAAATTTTATGAAGAAATCCTAAAAGGAAAAACATATAGCGAAGCCTTACGATCAGCCAAATTAAAAATGATTAAAAGCTCAAAAACAGCCAGTCCAAGAAAATGGAGCGGTTTTGTCCTAGTCGGAAATGATTAGGTGTCTAGTTTTCTGGAGTTGTTTTGTTAATCTACTCTTGATTCTTTTTCGTGAATAATTTTGAACCAATATCCAGTAATCAATATCCAATCCATGCCCCTCATTCTCCAGTTTTTAATAATTCTTTTATCCTGGCTTCAGCCAAATCAAGATCTAATAACGATCACAGATCAAAGAGATGGCCAAAGCTATAAAACTGTACTAATTGGTAAGCAGCATTGGATGGCAGAAAACATGAATTATCGAATGTCGGGATCAAATTGTTATGACAATCATCCGTTTCCGTGTCGACGCTATGGTCGATTATATGCTTGGGAATCAGTAGCGAACGTTTGTCCTCAAGGATGGCGTATTCCAAGTGATCAAGATTGGAATCGTTTATATCGATATTTGGGTAATAATAGTATTGATGCTTATGCTGCTTTAATCAAAGGTGGAGGAAGTGGTTTTGATGCACAGTTTGGTGGTTGGTTGACTCAAAATGAAACCTTCCGACATGCAGGTAATCGTGCTTACTATTGGAGCGCTACCACAACAGATTCTGAAAATGCCCGTTACTATCGCTTAGATAAAAATAACAAAGCAATGACCAGTGATGCGACCGAAAAAGGATTAGGATTTTCTTGTCGATGTATAAAAGAAGGATCTAAATATTAGTTTTAGTGCTTTATAATTTAGAAGTTGTTTTAAAATAGAGCTTCATGTCTTCAGACAAAGCATTGACCGCCAACACTTCAGCTATTTATGTTTCCCGTAGCTATGGCTACGAAAAAATAAATGAGCTTTGTTTTGACTATCAAGCCTTTATCTGCGACTTTGAACATCATTTTAAAATAGCTTCTTAGGTTTTAAATGCATTTTAACTTTGCCTCTAAAGATAATTTTGAATAGCCCAATAATAGAGAATATCGCGATTTAGAATCATTCAATCATTCAATCATTCAGTCTGATTTTCTACTTAACCATTGTATAAATGGAAGCAGCTAAATCAAAAACATTTCCATTTTTTTGATTGGTTAGCAGTATAATCGTGATGTCTTCTGTATTATATCTTTGGACAAGTGCTTCATAATTACCCATTGATCCGTGATGCAAATGCTCGATGATGACATCATCTTTGATGATACAGTTACCAAGAGGAGCCTGCATATTATCATTTTTAAGCCTTGCTGTTTTGGCAATAATATTTAAGGATTCTTGATTGATGATTTGGAGAGAGTTGAGGTTGAAAAACCAATGATACAAATCTTTCGTGGTAGAAGTAAATAACATTGTCGGAGCTTTGACCTGATATCCATCTTCTTTAAAATCTTCATTGAATGGCATGGCCATCAATACTTTGTCATCGAAGGGGTATTCTTTTTTAAGAATGGTATGCTTTAGATTAAATGGAAGAAGAATTTCTTTTTTGATGTGGTCTTCAAAATTATTTCCCGATATTTTTTCGATGATCTTAATTAAGAGGAAAGGATTGTTATTACTATACAAATAATCAGTGCCAGCCTCGAAAGTCAATTTTTCAAGATTTAGTATATCATTCCATATGCCCTGATCGGTTAATGGAATATTTTTGCCAAAATATTTATTAAAATCAATTCTCGGTAATCCACTAGTATATTGGAGGAGGTTTTTTATAGAAATTTGTGCAGCCCATTCTGGAAGTTCAGGAAGATGTTTTTGGATTTTATCCTCCAAATTAATCAATTGCTTCTCTTGCAATTGCATGATCGCAACAGCTGGAAACTCTTTATAAATAGAACCTATTCCATATCTGAAATCATTGCTTAATTTGGTCTCTTTAGATCCATCACTAAATCCAAAAGATTGATGATAGACCTCTTTTTTATTTTTCATGACCAATACGCTTCCATTGAATTGGCCTTTTGAATGATATGTTGTGATGAAAGAATCTATCGTTTTGTTGAGGGATGATTTTTTAGTCTTTTGGCTACATCCAATAAGGAACAACAAGAAAAAGGCGGAGCAAAGGAAATGGAATTTATGGGACATTTAAGTTGGTTTTAAAGAAATTAATAAAACCACAATATCATCGTTTCGAATACTGATCAATATTTTAATAGACCAAAAGCCCTTTTTTATCGCTGTATCTCTCGTTTTTATAATTCAATGTTTGTCAAATAATAGGTCTAAAAGTTAAGTAAACTTATCTTTCAAAACGAGAATTAGTTAAAGCTTTAAGTAGCGTTGCTTTATCATCAGGATTGTTGTAATTGATAATTATGCTGACATCATATCCTTTTAAGAATCGACTATAACTGAGTTGTTGAACGAGTATTTCTTTATTCATATCAAAAATAGTGATCTCAAAAACCTGAAAATCTAAACCACTTATTTTTTCGTTTCTTGTCGCAGAAGCTTCGGCATGGATACCTTGAGACCGAAAGGCATCTATCATCATTTCTTGCATATCTTTATGATTGGCCGCCCATTCTTGAGCGCCCTTTACCGCTTCTGCTGTGGATTGAAATACATTGAATTGATCTTTTTGAAAACTAATCAATTGTTGCAAACCAGTTGCGGTCAAAGAGCCTTCCATAATGCCTTCCAAAGCTTTTTTGCCTTCTTGATTTTGATTGTTGAATTGTTCTTCAGAAATTATGCGCCAATTTTTTGGAATGTCTATGTGCCAACCTAGTGTCGTGTTGGTGTAGGTGTTTTCACTTGTACTCGAAGTTTGTTGAATTGATTTGGAACCATCAGATTGGCAAGCGAAAAGAAGAAAGGAAACTGATAAAATTAAAGATATAAATTTCATGTGCTAATATTCAAATTTGTTTTTATAAAGAAAAAGTCACTTGCGTAAAATAGGCATCACTATAGTAATCTGGTCCAGGAACTTCATCTTTTGGTCGTGGAATCTCTAACCATTCTGGAGGGATGCGATGTGATCTTTCAACGAGCTTAAGTTCAAAAGGTGTTTTATTTTTACTTGTAAAAGAAATCTTAAAACCTTCCGGACGGACAGTTTGAAAAACCAAGTGATTCTTAGAATTGTTGTTTAAAATATTCCAATCAATCGGTCGACCATTCAAAGCAACATCTGTCCCGTCAATTCCATTGATTAATATTTGACAGCCAATAATATCACGTTGAGGTCGGATGGTGATGGTATTTCGAATTTGTTGATCGGCTAAGGTATCGACCTGCCGAATAACCGAAGCTACCTTTAATGATTTTTTTGGCGCTTCGCCCGTCCATATTTTTTTAGAAGTAGCATTTAATCCACGAATGGGTAAAATATTTAAATCTCCAAACGTAGATTCGTCAGGTGCATATTCTTTGATCCAGTCAGATCGATATGGATCATCAGAAAACCAATGCGCTTGATCTGAATCTAAATCGTAGGAATAGGTTAGACTAGTTTGAAGTCCCCAATCTGTTGTTGGATGAGAGGTCATTTGCCCATAAATCATTCCTCCCAAAAGTAGGGCGAAGCCAGGAATTAAAATAATCCCTTTCATTTGCTGAAAGGCTGTGAAAAAAGGGATAGCTAAACCTAAGAGCAAAGCAAAAAGCAGTACCGCGCCATATGGAAGGTGTAAAGAAAATACAACATATAATGTGTAAATAATTGGAGCGAATAAAAGTATAGTTGGAATCATTCCTAATGCATGCATGAATTGTTGGACCGTTTCTTTTTGAGAAAAGAAGGAAGTAGCTAAATTAAAACTCATCAAAATAATAAGTGGATAATAAATCAAATAACTTGAAGTGGGTAGCCAAATATGCATGGCCAACATCATAAGCATACAAACGATTAATGTTCCTTGAAAAAGATGATTGACCGATAAATTTTTAAATAGAAAAGTATAAAAGGTAGCAAATACAAGCCATGTAATACCTAAAAAGGCATATAGATAGGCTCCACTATTATAAAAATTATTGCCATAATGATTGGCATAATGAGGATATGATTTTAAAATGATGGAGAGCAAAATCCAAGACAAAAACAAACTTGTTATTAAAGATAAAATAAATGGAATAGTTCCTAAAAATGATTTGAGAGCAGATTCTTGATGTATTTTGGAGTTGCGAATAATCAGACAAACGAAAAGCACAATACATAAAACAATTAAAGGCAAATTCCACTGCGTTGGATAAATCCACAGGTGATGACCATAGGGATTGAAATAGTTGGCATCTGGTGCTTTTGTCTTGGTTAGATCTTGCTGATCGAATTGGCGAATCATTCCTAACATATTACTTCCATGATGCTGTAGTAGCCGAAGATCAATGTTTTCTGGAGTGTCAGTCATGTTATGATAATTGGCAAAACCATCGACATTGGCTTGATTGATGCCCGTATAATTCCCTTTTTTGAATCGGGTGAAATCAGTACTATTGGGCATTCGTCGATAAATTTCGTAAGCCATTGAATTGGCAATAGGATAGGGGGCTCCTTGTTCAAATTGACGGATGACCCATCCATTTTGACTACTCACTTCGAAGACATATGCGGCACCAGCATTCCCTCTGGATTCATAGTTTAAAAGCGCGCCGGTTTCTTCCACTTCTGGATTGGAATTGACAAAGGCTTCAGCTCCCAAAAGTCCCATTTCTTCTTGATCCGTAAAAAGGAATAATACATCATGCTCTAATCTTGGTCCAGCCAATAATGCGCGAATCGATTCCAACATGCCAGTAATACCGGCACCATCATCTGCTGCTCCAGGTGTATTGGGTTGAGAGTCATAATGAGAAAGAACGAGTATGTTTTTTTTATTGGGATTGGTGCCTTTTAACCGGGCGAGAATATTTTTAATTTGACTAGCATTTACACGAGTTTTACCATAAATAGCAGCAGCCATGGTATCTTGAACCGTGACTTCTAGATTTTTAGATTTGCAATAGTTTAGGATATAGTCAAAAACTTTTTGATGTTCTTTGGTCCCTGAACTATGTGGTTTTTGAGCAATAATTTCCAAATGTTTAAAGGCTCGTTTTGCAGAAAATTGACTAGGTGCTGCATCTAAATCAAGTGCTTCTGGGACCAATTGAGAATTGACAGAAAGTACGCCTAAGGCTGCGAGAATAAATAGAGAGATAATAGGAATGAATAAAGGTTTCATATAGTATTTTTACTTGTCAAGAGAACTCCTAGAAAATTTCGACTTTTTGAAATAATATCAAAAGAACAAATCAATAGTACCAAGGGAAGTAACCAAATTAAACGATTTTGATACCTTGGAACAACCGTAGATAAATTACTACAGACAAAAGCATTTGCCAATAGGCCAATCATTAAAAATAAAAGTAATTGTTTATTCTGAAAACTTAATTTAGATCGAAGTGTCGGACTGCAAAAAGCGATAACATAAAAGCATAAAGATAGTAGAAAAAGAAAATCTTGTCGTGCATTTATTTTGCTGATGTCCAAGAGTTGATTTCGTCTTTGTTGAAGAGCTAGTTCTTGTTCTCTAAGTTCATTTTGTAAAAGCCAACTAATAGCCCCATGTCCAGGTGAATGTTTGACATGAGGTGAAGGAATGACGGATTGATAACTAAAAAATTGTTTGAGAGTGTACGTGATGCTTTTATATCCGATGACTAAAAGATATTTGGGCGTAGTAAAAATTTCTTTAATGATTTGGTTATATTCTACTTTACTTTTCTCCCACATATCATCTTGTTTCCACAAAATATGGAGTGGACTTTTTTTAGTGTCCCAAATAAAATCAGTAGGGATTTTTCCTTGAAAATCACATAAGGTATAAGATTCATTAGGACAATTCTCTTTCAGGAATTGGTCAATTACTCCTGTTTCAATTAGGTGATTCATCATGAAAACATGAGCACCTTTTGAAAAAATAAATTCTCGATCAGTTAGGTAATGAGTAGTTGGAATAGTCAGCATTCCTAACAAAATAATGAAGGTGCATCTCATGAGTCTTTGCTTTTGGAAAGCAAATCTTTTTTTCATAAT
Source organism: uncultured Saprospiraceae bacterium (assembly GCA_964441245.1). GTDB lineage: Bacteria > Bacteroidota > Bacteroidia > Chitinophagales > Saprospiraceae > JALZUU01. The sequence goes on from CAYTVR010000067.1 coordinate 11,316, forward strand.
CGCTACTATTGAAAAAAATAAGATGATTGCGAAAGCAATAAAAATATGAGAATTGTGCATGATAAGTCCTAGCCAAAATAAAATACTGATAAGGTAAAGATCTCTTTTGTTTTTTATAGGAGCAATAAGTAGCAGCGCCAAAGACATCAGAAAAATAGAAGTAAATATATCTGGAATCAACATACTTACGAGTACCGAAACTCCTGTGAAAAAAACAAGGAAGGCAATACAGATAAAATGAAGTGGGATAAAAGTATGCTTAGGAAGAAAATATTTTACTAAATAAAAAATAGTAAGGGAAACCAATGTCCCTTGAGCCAAAACAACTAACCAGGTTATTTCGGCAAGACTGATGTGTCGTAAAAAGAGACCGTAAATTTTAGGTCGATCATTAGGAATACCATCTAAAAAACCTGAATAAATATAAGCCGCTGTATCTGAATATAAAAGTGGATAGTTGTTGTAGAACGCCATAAACGATAAGAGGATACCACCAAGTATCACCAAAGTGAATTTTATTCTAAATGTATTCAACCGAATTTTTTAAAATGATTAAAAAGATGTTTTTTTACCAATGAATTTCTGTAAGATTAAAATCAAATCGCTTCGTCTGATAAATAAGACAACTAAACTACAAACAGTGACAGCTAGAGCTAATATAAATAAAACACCTTTATCCTCTCCAACAACAATTCCCAGAAACAATAAATGGGATAAGATTGCGCCAATCATAACTCCTAAAGCGATTAGAGCACCGAACACTGAAGTCCTTGGGTAGAGTAAAAGAGCACCAGCAATTAATTCAACCACACCAGCTCCGATTCGTCCCCAAGGCTCTACTCCTAAGGTAGAAAAAATATGAACACTATCTGGATGCGCACTGAATTTAAAGTATAATGTTTGAAGCAATATAATAGCAGCGACAATTGATGCCAACCGTTCTACATAGTATATTTGTTTGCTCATGTTTTGATGGGGTATGGTTTGAAAAACTAAAAGTTAAATATAGATAAATTTACAGGAAAATTGGTATTTCTTAATTTAAATGAAGAAAGAAGTTGAGGGAAACAAAAAAGGAAGGAAATTTTGAATTCCTCAGACAATAAAATATCTTGAGGGAAAATACTACTGAATGAAAGAATTGAGTTATGAAGACCATAGTTTTACCGATAAGGATTTTTCCGGTAAGGAAATAATGGGGAAGAAATTTGATGCTTGTCACTTTAAAAATTGTGATTTCTCGAATAGCAATTTGACGCAAAGTCAATTTTTAGATTGCACTTTTGACCATTGTAATTTAAGCATGACCATTGTGATTGAAGCTGGTTTTAAAACAGTAAATTTTCAACACTGTAAAATGATCGGAATTGATTTTCAATCCTGCAATGATATTTTATTGGCCATGAATTTTGATCATTGTCAATTGGACTTTAGTTCTTTCTTACGAAAAGATTTGACACAAAGTCAATTTACAAGTTGTCAATTAGAAGAGGTCGATTTTTCGGAAGCGAAATTAAAAGAAGTCGTCTTTTCCGAATGTAATTTGATCAACGCGGTTTTTGAAAATACGCAATTAGAAAAAGCAGATTTTAGAACGGCCATTCATTATCGAATTGATCCAGAAAAAAATTATATCAAGAAAGCAAAGTTTTCATTAGACGGAGTCATTGGATTACTTCAAAAATACAATATTGAAATAGAGTAAATCTGTTAACTAATTTTCATGCAAATTGATAGATAATGTGGACGAATCGAATATTCCTTTTTTTAGTTTTGCTAAGTAATTCTTCTTGTTTTACTTCGGTTGATACCCATCCTTCGAAAGTGGATGTGCAACAGACTTTTCAATTATTCTTGGAAGAAGCGATGACAGATTCTTATGGTTCTATTCATGGTGTTTCGATGACTGTAATTGCACCCACTTTAGATATTCATTGGACAGGAGAAACAGGCTATGATAGCAGATTGGATGAAAATGAATTGAGTGCAGAACAGCCGTTTAGAATAGCAAGTGTGACTAAAACTTTTGTAGCTGCTGCCATACTTCGTTTACACGAAATGGGCAAATTATCTCTTGATGATCCCATCAGTAAATATATTTCCGAAGATCATATTCAAATCTTGGAAAAAGGAAATTATGAACCAGACAAAATAACCCTTCGACATTGTCTCCATCATACAGCCGGATTATTTGATTATGCGAGAGGAAGTGATGCTTTTGGGGATATGGTTTTGAAAGACCGACAGAAGCGTTGGACGAGAACTGAGCAACTTCAATTGGCAATGGATTTGGGCGAAGCAGTAGGGGAGATAGGAGAAAAATATGAATATTCGGATACCGGATATATTCTTGCGGGTGAGGTGATTGAAGTATTGATGGATACTACTTTATCAGCAGGCTTGAGGAAGTTGGTGGGCTATCAAAATTTGGACATGAATAGTACTTGGTTAGAGACTTTGGAAGCGGCACCTGAGGGATTGAAAGATATGGTTCATTGTTATTTTGGACGAACAGATGTCAGTGTTTTTGACCCATCTTTTGATTTGTACGGCGGTGGCGGTTTAGTTTCTACGACATCGGATTTGGCTAATTTTGTGCATGGGATATTTAACCAAAAAATTTATCAAAAAGAAGGAACACTTGATTTGATGTTGGAACAACCCACTTATGCGAATTCATACAATCCTGAAGAAAATGATTTCCATAAAGATTATAGAATGGGTTTGTATGAAATGACCGTTTATGGAGAAAAAGTCTATGCGCATAGTGGATTGTGGGATGTTTTTATACTTCACATTCCTGCATATAATTGTTCTATAGCGGTGAACTATACTAATGCGAGAAGGGATCGACTGATGAAAAAAACGATATTGGTCATTAAAAATCTAATAGAAGAAACAAAAAAATAAGTATGTCAATTATTTCTATTTCGGATTTGAACTATGGGTATAAAAAAAATGATTTGGTTCTTAAAGGATTAAACATGAATGTTCCACAAGGAAGTATTTATGGTTTTTTGGGAGCGAATGGAGCGGGGAAAAGCACCACTATTCGAAATATTTTAGGCTTGTTGAAACCACAGGAAGGTGTCATATCTTTATTCGGAAAAATATTGTTAGAGAATCGCGGACGTATCTTTCAAAACATTGGTTCCCTCATAGAATCGCCTTCTCTTTACGGACATTTGAATGGTTTAGATCACTTGAAAATTGCCTGTCAATATTTGAATGTTTCTACTCATCAAAATTCGGCCCTTTTAGAAAAGGTAGGTCTTTTGCAACATCGAAAAAAGACAATAAAAAAATATTCTACAGGAATGAAACAACGATTGGGTTTGGCCATGGCATTGGTTCATGATCCAGAACTTGTTGTTTTAGATGAACCCACCAATGGTTTAGATCCAACCGGTATTCGTGAAATTCGAGAATTGTTAATTCAGCTTCAAGCAGAAGGAAAAACGATCATGTTGTCCAGTCATCTCCTTCCGGAAATAGAAAAAGTGGCCAGTCATATCGGTATTTTAAAAGATGGAAAAATGCTTTTTGAAGGTACCTTATTGGCATTAGATCAACTCAAATCAGCCCAACCCATTGTTGAAATAAAGACAAATGATCCTACAAAAACGAAAAATATTTTATCTGCTTATGGAATCAATGAAGTATCACAGGGTACCCTTCGATTAACGCTTTCTAATCGCAATGAATTACCAGCTTTGATTCGAAAATTAGTCCAGAACGATATTGATATTTATGGCGTGCAAATAGTAAAAAGTAATTTGGAAAATATGTTTATTTCAATGACCGATGAAAAAACCAAGCACTGATGTTGATGGGTAAATTTTATAGAAATATCGTAGCAGAGTTTTTGAAGTTGAAATCAACGCCAGTGATTTACATGGCCATTTTGGCAGGATTATTTATTGCTGTTTTAGCTTTTTTTAGTCGAGCAACTGATGTTCACTCTTTAGCCGTTTTGGGAAAGAATCCTTGGGACCGATATGCTATGCGAGGCATTGGAACTTATGCCTTATTTATCCTTTGTCCTTTTGCGATACTTTTGGTAAGTTCTGTAGTTTTTATAGAAAAACAGGCGAATGCTTGGAAGTATCTTTACACCATGCCTACGAGTAGAGGAACCATTTATTTTTCTAAAATACTGGTGATTGTTTTGGTTTTATTAATCAGTATATTTTGGATGATGTTTGGCACTTTATTGTCTGGATATTTGTTAGACTGGTTTTTCCCGGAATTCGAATTAAGTTATTATTCTCCGAATGTAAGTGAGTTGTTGGAAATGGTGTTTCGTTTTTTTATTGGAGCACTTGGGGTGATTGGTATTCAATATTTTTTATCTCTATTTTTCAAACATTTTTTGATTCCTTTTGGAGTAGGAATGTTGTGTTATGTCATCGGTTTGATTCTGTCATTAGCGGATGTTTCTTATGCCATTTATTTTCCTTATGCCTATCCGATGATTGGAAAAGGTTATGGAATGTTTGAATCACCCAAAATAGATACTATTCTTTTTGACTGGCTAAATAACATTGAGTTATTTGGCATACTTTATTTTATCGTATTTGTACTGTTGGGTTATTGGTATGAATCAAAAAGACAAGTAATGGATTAGGTTCTATTAAAAAGAAAAAAACATGCAAACAAGAATAGCAATTCTTTCAGATATCCAAGGGGTAATTGCGCTTCAAGAGTTAAATCTGGCTAGTAATTTAACTGCAAAAGAAAGAGAAAATGGTTTTGTAACTACTCCTTTTACCATCTCTCAAGTGGAACAAATCATTCAAGAAAGTGGATTGTTTGTAATAGAAGATTTAGATAAAATTGTTGCTTACGTTTTTGCTGGGAGTTGGGTCTATTTCTCTCAATGGGAAATTTTTAACTTCATGGTTTCTCGCTTTCCAATCTTGAATTTTAGAGGTCAAGAAATTACTACCAAAAACACTTTTCAATATGGCCCAATTTGTATAAAGGAGTCTTATCGTGGACAAGGATTGATCAATCAAATATTTGAAGAAATGCGAATGAACTGGGTGAAAAATTACCCTATTAGTATCACCTTTATAAACAAAGTTAATTCTCGATCTTCGAAGGCACATATTGAAAAATTGGGTTGGGAAATTATTGATGAATTCGAATTTAATCAACAAACCTATTTGGCACTAGCCATCGATATGAATCAGTCTGTACTTTCAAAAAAGTAGAATAGAAATTACCTTTAATTTTTGTATCATTGTCTCTGTGCTTACATGAATTTTAAGTAAAGGTGAGACGGCAAAAATAATAACTCTATGATTCGATATGTTACTAGCTTAGTGATGTTTTTTTTCTGTTTGCAGATAGTAAATGCACAGCTTGATAGTCTAAGCTCGGTAACGACTGGAACAGTCCTTGTCAAAGCAACCCGGATTCCCATACCATTATTGCGTGAGCCTTTTTCTTTATCGAAATATCAAAAAAGTCCTTTACAAGATACAAGACAGCAATTGTCATTTCAAGAATACTTGAGTCATATTTCTGGTGTGTTTTCTATGAATGCAAACAATTATGCGCAGGACCTAAGAATTGCCATTCGTGGATTTGGATCACGTGCTGCTTTTGGTATTCGGGGCATTAAAATTATTGTGGATGGTATTCCAGAAACCACACCAGATGGTCAAGGCCAAATTGATAATTTGAATCTTGGAGTAATAGAATCTATAGAAGTTTTAAAAGGGCCTGCTTCAGCATTGTATGGGAATGCTTCAGGAGGAGTGATCAGTATTTTTTCTCAAGAAAAAATTAAAGAAAATTTTATAGAAGCAGGATTAACTCTCGGTTCTTTTCAAATGCAACAGTACCAATTAAAAGGTGGATTAGCTCTTGATCAGACCCGTATGATTTTTCAAGGAACACATACGCGAAGTGATGGATATCGGAGACAAAGTGGTTTTGAAAATACTAATTTGAATTTCCGTCTTTTTCATGATTTTTCAAAAAAATCAAAATTGAATTTACAAGTCAATTATACGAATAGCCCGATTGGCGATGATCCGGGTGGACTCACGATTGAAGAAGTGATGACCGACCGGAGACAAGCTAGAAGTCGGAATGTGGATTTTAAAACAGGAGAAGCCATTGATCAATTTAAAGGAGGCGCTCGTTATCAGTTTAAAATCAATGATCAGCAAAATATAGAGCTGTATTCTTTTTATTCTCAACGAAATTTTGAAGGTCGTTTGCCATTTAGATTTGGAGGCTGGATTAATTTAAAACGAAATTATTGGGGCCAGGGAGGACATTATAAATATCGAAAATTCACCCAAAAATATACCAACACTTTTCAAGTAGGTTATGAATGGGCCAGCCAAAATGATGCTAGAGAACGCTTTGAAAACAATGAAGGTTTGAAAGGCGATATTACGATAAATCAAATAGAAGGCTTCAATAATTTTGGTGTTTATTTGTTAGATCATTTTGAATTTAAAGATTGGTTGGTAACAGGTGGATTACGATATGACTGGAATGAATTAAAAGTCGATGACCGAAGATTGGTTAATGGTGATCAATCTGCCAAACGGATTTTGAATGCATTTAATTCTAATTTAGGCTTGACCTACCGACCGTTTATTTTTACAAGTTTATATGCAAATTATCGATCCAGTTTTGAAACACCTTCTTTAAGTGAATTATCCGCCAATCCAACAGGTGAAGCAGGATTCAATACAGGCTTAAAATCTCAGCAAGCGGATAATTTTGATTTAGGTATAAAAGGTTTTGTCTCTGGTCAAGTCAATTTTGATCTAGCACTTTTTTATATCAAAACGAAAAATGATTTAGTACCATTTGAATTGGAAGTTTTTCCAGATCGTAACTTTTTTAGAAATGCAGGATCAACGAATCGAAAAGGGATAGAGTGTTCTATTGATTATAAAATTAATCAACCTTTTGCCGTCAAGGCCAGTTATACTTTTTCTCAATTCAAATATGAGGAATATGAATTGCCCGACGGTGATTTTTCTGGAAAATTTTTACCTGGTATTCCAGAGCATTATGCTTCTTTGATATTACAATATCAAAATGAACGAGGAATTAATTTTCGCTTGCAACATCGATTTATTGGACAATTATATGCCAACGATTCTAATGAAACGAGTGTATCTTCTTATCATCTAACAGACTTAAGTTTGGGCTATCGTTGGAAACGAAAAACACAAGTTTGGACGCCATTTTTTGGAATCAACAATTTATTCAATGCTGAATTTATGGATAATGTAAGAATCAATGTTTCTGGGAATCGATATTATGAATCAGGACCATCCCTCAATATTTACGGCGGCATTCGATATCATTGGAGTGACCAGAAAAAAAATAAATCATTACATTGATCTTCCATTTTGCATCTTTTAGAAACATCTGAATACTTGTTTTAAACAAGCGTATTCACTAAGAATGACTGCTATGATTTAAAACATCTCTCTCTTATTCCAAATAATGCCAAATAATTCCGAATATTTCCTATTTTGCGTGCTTGAATCGAGTATGTTAATTTATTAGGTCACTAAAATTGAGTTGACAATAAAATGAAAAAATATTTGATTCAGACAAGGCGAAAAACGCAGTCGATGCCTCAGCATCAGCGAATATTTTTAACGAAGTAAAGTATGCAGCAAATTATTCTTTTAGTCTACTTAATTTCGCGAATTACTTATGATAAGGAGAGGTATATAAATGGAAATTACACCAAAAAAAGGTTTAAAAGGCTTAGTAGAAAACTGGCAAAGTGATTTAATTGCTGCGGTGAGTGTTGCACTCATTGCATTACCGCTTTCTATAGGTATTGCCTTGGCAGCAGAAGCGCCAGCAATGGCAGGTATTTTTTCGGCAATTGTAGGTGGAGTCGTAACGACCCTTTACCGAGGTGGTCATATATCGGTCAATGGACCTGCAAAAGGAGTCATCGCGGTCATACTTTTGGGCCTTGCTGCAATGGATGATGGTACTGGACAAGCTTTTAATTATGTGTTGGCAGCCATTGTCGTTTCAGGAGGTCTTCAAGTGATATTAGGTTTATTGAAATTGGGTCGTTTAGCGGCTATTTTCCATTCCTCAGTGATTCATGGGATTTTGGCAGCCATTGGAATTTATATTTTTGCAAAACAAATACATGTTGCACTAGGTACCCATTCAGATAGTCCGAGCATCATACAAAACCTTATCGATGCGGTTTTGCAATTGCCTAATGCTCATCCATATGTGGTCATTATTTCCTTAGTGGGGCTACTTTTATTGTTATTTCATTCGAAAATTAGTTATCGGTTTTTCCAGCTGCTACCTACTCCGATGTGGGTGATTGCTCTTTCCATTCCCTTTGCTTATGGTTTCAATTTCTATGAACTGCATCAGATTTCATTTTTTGGAAAAATTTATGAAGTCGGGCCCGATTTAATATTGAATATGCCTGACAAAATTATGGATTCTATCATGCATCCTAATTTTGGCAAAATTGATACGATTGAATTTTGGACCACTACATTATCTATTTTAGTCATTACCAGTATTGAATCATTAGCTATTGCAAAAGCCATTGATAAAATTGATCCTTACAAACGAAAAACGGATTTGAATAAAGATTTGACTGGTATAGGATTGAGTACGATGGTCGCTGGATTTATTGGAGGATTGCCGATTATTGCGGTGATTATTCGAAGTACGGTCAATGTCCATAACGGCGCAAAAACGAAATGGTCTAATATGTATCAAGGGCTTTTGTTATTAGTTTTTATTGTGGTTCTAAGTCCGATACTGGGACAAGTTCCCTTATGTGCCTTTGCTATTTTATTGGTTTACGCTGGATTCAAATTGGCTTCGCCTTCGGTATTCAAACAAGTTTTTAGCCATGGTATCGAGCAATTGATATTCTTTATTGGCACTATGGTTTTGACATTGTTTACCAATTTATTAATTGGATTATTTGGAGGCTTATTATTAGCATTGGTGAGTCATATGCTCTTAGCAAGGGTGTCTATTTCTCGATTTTTTAAAATGATTTTTGACTCTGGTTCGAATTTGGTGATGAAACCAGATGGTAGTTACGATTTAAAAATTAGAGGAATTGCGAACTTTTTAGGTATTTTGAAAATCAATAATTTAGTCGCTCAAATACCGTCTGGTGCCAATGCGAGCATTGATTTGTCAGAAACTAGATTAGTCGGAACTACCGTGTTAGAAGACTTGTATGATTTTCAAAAAATCCATAAAAACACTGGTGGGACTATTGATATCAAAGGATTGGACAAGCATATTTCTTCGACTAACCATAAATTGGCTACAAAAATTAAGATTGATACTGTAGAACCACTCAACCGACGACAAAATATGCTCAAGGAAATGGCTGAAAGTTATGGTTGGGATTTTAAAGTGGAGCCTGTACAAAACTTGGAGTATTTTGAGTCCTTTTACTTTTTCAAGACACGTCCGATCGAAGGAGAATTTAATAGTATTTCGGATCATGATAAAGATATGCATTTGGAGTTAATTGATGTGACTTTTGAAGAAGGGGCAGATATATTTCCAGATGAATATAATACAACCATTGGATTATTAAAACTTCCCTTTCCCATTCCAAGATTCACGATTGAGAAAAAAGATTTTTTAGACCGAGTACTACCAATTGCTGGACATAAGGATATTGATTATTCTCTCTACAATAACACTCCTAAAGATTACATTGTTAAGGTAAAAGATATTGAGGCAATGGATGCTTTTTTATCTGATAAACTAAAAGTGTTGATAGAGATTAGTGGCTTACATCATCTTGAAAGTAATGGAGAAGCCATCTTGATCTTTAGTAATAATTTTGAATTGGCCCAAGTGAGAGATTATATTAAGATGATTCAATTTGCCGAGAACTTTAAAAAAATAATTAAAGAGAGTAAGTAAGATTTTATTCATTAATCAAGTTAATGATTTCTGCCTCTTAAAATGCCAACTTTAATTTCTAAAATATTGTTATGAATTTATTGTTTTGGTCCCGACATTTAAAAGTAAATTTCATGGCTATATTTCAATTTTCATGAGATTCAAAAAAGAAAATTTGCATAACAATTAAAACTATGTAACTTTGTTCGCGCCAAGCGAGTATAGATGAGGAATGTATTTATACCAAATTAACAAAACCTACCAAATCTTATTTTAATAAAAACAATTTCGAAAAGATGAAGAAAGAAACCATTTCAATTCATGGTGGCTACCAATCTGAGCCTACCACAAAATCTGTTGCTGTTCCTATTTATCAAACAGTTGCATATGAATTCGATAACGCACAGCATGGTGCGGATTTATTTAACTTAGCTGTTCCTGGAAACATTTATAGTCGGATCATGAATCCAACTGTTGGTGTTTTGGAAGAAAGGATTGCTGCTTTAGAAGGTGGAATAGCAGCGCTTTGCGTTAGTGCAGGAAGTGCTGCCATCAACTATGCGATTTTAAATATTGCAGAAGCTGGTGATAATATAGTTTCTACTCCTCAATTGTATGGAGGTTCTTATACGCTCTTTGCACATATGTTACCTAAGCAAGGTATTGAAGTGAAATTTGCTGACTCTGCTGATCCGAAAGATTTAGGAAAGTTGATCGATGAAAATACGAAAGCAGTTTACTGTGAATCGATTGGTAATCCAGCAGGGAATATTTGCGATATTGAAAAAATTGCAAAAGTAGCTCATGCGAAAGGAGTACCTTTGATCGTGGACAATACAGTTGGAACACCTGCTTTGATTAATCCAATTGAATATGGAGCGGATATAGTTGTTCACTCTTTGACAAAATATGTTGGCGGGCATGGTACGACTTTAGGTGGTGTAATTGTAGATTCAGGAAAATTTCCATGGGCGAAACATAAAGAACGTTTTCCAATGTTGAATACTCCTGAGCCATCTTATCACGGAGTGGTTTATACCGAGGCTTTCGGTCCTGCTGCTTACATTGGAAGAGCGCGTACGGTAGCTCTTAGAAATACAGGTTCTGCTTTAGCAGCAATGAGTGCTTGGCAAATTTTACAAGGATTAGAAACCTTGAGTTTGCGAATGGAAAGACATTGTGATAATGCTTTAGCGATAGCTAAATATTTAGAAAAACATAAACAAGTGGCTTGGGTCCAATATGGTGGATTGAAAAGTAGCCCGTATCACAAATTAGCGCGAAAATATTGTGGAGGAAAACCTTCTTCTTTATTAACTTTTGGAATCAAAGGAGGCTATAAAAAAGCTGAAAAATTCTATGATGCTTTAGGAATATTTAAGCGATTGGTGAATATTGGCGATGCTAAATCTTTGGCTTGTCATCCAGCATCAACGACTCATCGACAGATGACCGTTTCCGAGCAAAAATCTGCTGGCGTAACACAAGATTTACTTCGACTATGTATTGGTATTGAACACATTGATGACTTGATTGCAGATTTGGATCAAGCGTTCAAAGCAGCCAATCGAAGAAAGAAAAAATAAGAATCACTTTTAATTGATGTAATCTTGAATAGCATCATCAAAAAATATTCGAGTACAAGAGCTGAAATTATTCATTTAATTTCGGCTCTTTTTATGCTCAAATTTCTTTTATCCATTCTACAAAAGCAGTAAAGTTAGGATTAGAAATAGTATGCTTGGAATCATCAAAATGGAAACTCGGATTGACTCCAATTCCTTCAAAAAAGGCATTACTTTCTTCAGCATGTGAAAATGGAAGCATAGGATCATTTTGTCCATGAGCTATGAAAACTTTCAAGTTTTTATATGCTTCTTTTTCTGCTTTCAATGTTTTGACTTCATCTAAAATCATCCCACTAAAATTCGCAATACCTTTTATTTTATCCGGTCGAGTGATACCAATACTATTGGACATAATGGCTCCTTGACTAAATCCACCAATAACAATTCGTTTAGTATCCACTTGATATCTATCGATCATTTGATCTATAAATTGCAGAAGAATTTTTCTTGCCTCCTCTGCTTGATTGGTATCATGAATCAAAGAGCCTGAAGATCGATCAAGTCCGTACCAGTGATACTTATCTTTTTCCAACATATTGGGAGCCCTCACAGAAATAACTAACCACTGAGCGGGAATATGTTGAGCCAGTGCAAACAGGTCTTTTTCATTGCTACCATAACCATGTAGAAGAAATAGGGTAGGCGTTTTTATGACCGTATTTTGAGCTGTCCGAATTAAATGCTCTAGGACGAAAGTCTCTTTTTCAGAAACGTTTTTGGGAGTGTTTTTGCATTGAACAAAAATGAGTAATACGAAGAATGAGGAGAGAATTGATTTCATAAGTATCGTTTTATAAAATTACAACGCTAATGGTAAAAAGTTCAACTTTTGTCAATAAGAAAGACCTTGACTATAAATAGTCAAGATCTATGAACCAGACAAATGTAAATATTAATTCGTCTTCTAGTAAAACTTATCTTTTGTATTAATGCGTGCTCTAATTTTTAGAAGTCATATTTGATTGCTGTCTAATGAATTTTCTCCTTTTTTTCCCCATGAAGGAAAAAAGAAAGAAATAGAAAATAACAAAACCTAGATGAAGTATGTTTTTCATATACTTAAATGTTTGTTCAAAAAATCAATACCACAAATATCATTGATTTACTATAAAACGAATAGGATAATAAGTTCAAAAACCAGTTAATTTGGTTCATTCTTCTATTTTGTTGATGAGTATCATTTTGCCGTTTATACTCATTATTTCTACTTTCGTAACACAATGATTACGGTTCGTATTTGATAGTTTTTCTTGTTTTTTTGACTTGATACACTGTATACACTGTCTAAATTGTTGTCATACATTTCTTAGAATAGTATAAAATATTTGAGCTGTTTAATTCTCAAAATGAAATTTGTTTTCTAGTAATAAAAAAGGATATTGCGATTATGAACAGAATATTATTGCCCTCTCAAATGTATAAACAGCTCAATTTCCATGTTTTAACGAATTGTTTTTGTCGTTTAATAGCATTTTTGAAATAAAAGTGGTAACTTTAAGAGCATAGAAGTTAATAGGTTAATTTTTTACTAAAAAAACTCATCGCTAAATAATTGAATGGACTATTTTAGTTTAAATTCAATTTTGTATATTTACAAGTTCTATTTTTGATTTAAAGCTGGCTTAAGGGTTTAAGGGTTTATAGGTATTTGAAAATTTTAAAAATAAAAAATCAAAAAAGAAAATGAGTACTGTTAAAGTTAAAAGTTACTACAACGAAGCTTGGCAAGAGGTCGAGACCAAAGAGCCTACCAAAAAATGTGATTATTTTATTTCCAATTATGGTCGAATAAAAAGTATTAGTAAGATCACAGGAGATGAAAATCTTTTGAAAGGTTCAACTGTTCGCGGTTTTAATATGCTAAACATTCGTTTAAGAAATGGTTCCTCTCAAGGAACTTACGTCCACAAATTTGTCGCCGAAACTTTCATCAAAAGAAAGAAAGAAGAACAAGAATTCGTTGTTCACAAAGATGGTGATAAAAAGAATAATTTTTGGAAAAATCTCAAATGGGTTACCCGAGAAGAATTGACTGCTATTCAAGTAGAGAAAGGTCTTTACAATCCGAAAAATCGTAAAAGAGCATCTCATGTAAAAATGACCGAATCAAAAGTAAGGTTATTGAAAAAAAGAATTAAAGCAGGAAAGACCAAAAAGAAAATCTTAGCTAAACAATTCGAAATTTCCACCATGCAATTGAATCGAATCGAAAGAGGAGAGAATTGGGGACATGTGGAATAATAAGCAAACAATAATTTTGATATCTTATATTGGTGCGTTTGATACTTACAGAGTATAACTTAAGTATTAATCGCACCATTAAGTATTTGCTAAAGATGATAGACTAATACATTTGTCAAAAGGATTTTCAAAAAGACAAATGCCTATCATAAAAATTCGAAATGATATTCTTCTGATTTGAAAAATTGATCCAGTTTGTAAATTCGAAACAAAAAATTTCTTCCTCATTCATATATCTTCTAAGCTTGCTTAAACCATTTCCATCGCTTCAATTCTTAGACCTCCATCCAATATTTCTCCATTCTGATTATGGTTGTTTCTAGTATATTTACCAATCCCTTATTTTATTTTTTAGCATTAAAAGAAAAAACAATACTTAAGTTGTAATAAGTTATTGAAGTTGTTTTCATTTTCTTAAATAAATAATCATAAAGATTTTCCAAGGAGGATCAAGATATTCTTATCTTTATAAAGAAATTGTTTTAAAATCTCACCAGCCATTTTAAAACAGCTTCATTGAATAATTATATCACCTAAATGAAATAGAAATGAAAAAAGTAATTTATGGTCTAATCCTTTTGTTTTTTTTCTCCTGTGGATCAAAGGATAGTTCAACATCTGATTCAGTAAAAAAAGTAAAAAAATATAGTATTGAAGAATTTTATAAAAATAACAGAATTGGTGGCGGACAGTTTTCTGATGACGAACAACGTTTGCTCGTCAGTAGTGATGAATCTGGAATTTTTAATGTCTATGAAATCGATATCACTTCCGGCGAAAAAAAGGCCATTACAAATTCTACAGGTGATTCTCATTTTTCAATAGATTATGTTCCTGGCACCAAAGATATTTTATATTCTGCGGATAAAGGAGGTAATGAAATCAATCACATTTATTTATTAAAGGAAGATGGAACTACGGTTGATTTGACGGATGGTGAAAAAGAAAAAGCATCTTTTGCAGGATGGAGTAAAGATCGTCAATTCATGTATTTTAGTTCTAATAAAAGAGATGATAAATATTTCGATCGATATAAAATGAAAATTGGAGAATGGAATCCAGAATTGATCTATAAGAATGAAGATGGGACAGATATTCGAGGTATGACCAATGATGAAAATATTTTTGCTCTAGCTAAAACAATAACAACAAGTGAAAACCAACTTTGGTTAAATAATCGAAAGACTACAACAAAAACAGAAATTTCTGATCCAGAAAACCCAGGTAGTTATAATGCTTCTGGTTTTAGTGATGATGGCAAATATTTTTACTATACCACTGATGTGGGAAAAGAGTTCACTTATTTAGTGGAATACGAAATTGCCACAGGGAATCGCAAAACAGTGTATCAAACAGATTGGGATGTGATGTATAGCTATTTAAGTGAAAACGAAAAATATAGAGTCGTTGCCGTCAATGCAGATGGTAAAAATACTTTAGAAATTGTTAATCATAAGACTAACGAAAAAGTTCCTTTTCCAGAAATAAAGGATGGCGATGTAACAGCGGTTAGTATTTCTGATAGCGAAAAACAAATGCGACTTTCAGTAGGTACTTCAAGAGCTCCAAGTAATATTTATGTTTACAATTTTGAATCTGGTGACTTAAAGAAAATGACGGAAACTTTAAATCCCGCGATGAATGCAGATGATTTAGTTTCGGCAGAAGTTGTTCGTTATAAATCTTTTGATGGAACTGAAATTCCTGCGATTTATTATAAACCACATGGCGCTACTGCTGATAATAAAGTACCTGCTTTGGTTTGGGTACATGGTGGTCCTGGAGGACAATCTAGGACGGGTTACTTTTCCTTAATCCAATATTTGACGAATCATGGATACGCCATTCTTGCGGTGAACAATCGAGGAAGTAGTGGATATGGTAAAACGTTTTATAAAATGGATGATAGAAATCATGGAGATAAAGACTTGAAAGATTGTATCTGGGGTAAAAAATGGTTGGCCAGTCAAAATTATATCAATGCGGATGAGATTGGAATCATAGGAGGAAGTTATGGAGGATACATGACGATGGCTGCAATGGCATTTGAGCCGGATGAATTTAAAGTAGGTGTTGATATTTTTGGAGTGACCAATTGGTTGAGAACCTTGAAATCTATTCCGCCTTTCTGGGAGTCTTTTAGAAAAGCTTTGTATACAGAATTAGGAGATCCTTTTACTGCGGATTCGGTTCGATTGTATAATATTTCTCCCTTATTTCATGCAGACAAAATTAAAAACCCTGTAATGGTTTTACAAGGGGCCAATGATCCAAGAGTTTTACAAGCAGAGTCTGATGAGATTGTCGAAGCGGTTAAGAAAAATAATGTTCCAGTAGAGTATGTCGTCTTTGAAGATGAAGGACATGGTTTTGTAAAAAAAGAAAATGAGATTAAAGGCTATGGCCAAATTTTGAAATTTCTGGATACACACCTTCGATCAGAATTAAAGAATTAAATGAATCTTAAAAAACTATTGATTAAAATCGTTATTGGAGATAATTTAAAACAGAGCATTATTTCCTCTCCATTTTGGTTACTCATTTGATTTTATTGTAGATTAAAAAACTATGGATTACGGTTTTCTTTCTTTACTGCCACCTCTGATTGCTATTGTACTAGCTATTCGGACTAAGCAAGTCTATTTGTCATTGATGGTTGGTATTTGGTTAGGGTGGATGATTCTTTCGGATTGGAATTTATTGGATGGAAGTTTAGCAAGTGTGCAAGCTTTGGTTGATGTTTTTAAAGATGCTGGGAATACGCGGACCATTATGTTTGGTGCATTAGTTGGCGCATTGATTACCTTTATTCAGCGATCGGGCGGGGTAGAGGGATTCATTATTTTGGTGCAAAAAAAGTTAAGTGAATATGAATCCCGGAAACCAGGAAAAAATAAACAATTGATTTTATTGATCACTTGGCTGACTGGTGTTTTGATCTTTGTTGAATCTTCGATTTCTGTTTTAACGGTTGGCGCATTATATCGCCCCCTTTTTGATCAATACAAAATATCACGAGAGAAATTGGCCTATCTAGCCGACAGTAGTTCTGCTCCAGCCTGCATTTTGATTCCATTCAATGCTTGGGGGGCTTTTATCATGGGCTTACTCGTTGCTCAAGATTTTGCTGATCCATTTGCTACTTTAATCAAAACAATTCCGTTTAATTTTTATCCAATCTTAGCATTGGGATTAGCATTGTTTTTAATTTTTAAAAATAAGGACTACGGTCCCATGAAAAAAGCAGAAGAGCGAGTCAACAATACTGGACAATTATTACCAGAAGGTGCTCAACCAATGGTCTCTGAAGAATTGACAGAGGTAGAAACCAAACCCGGAGTTAGTCCAAATGCGATTCACATGATTTTGCCACTACTCACTATGGTGATGATGATGCCTATTATGTTGACCTATACTGGTTGGGAAAAAGCCTTATTGGAGCGAACGGATAGTGGATTTTTTAGTAAGGTATTCTTTGCCATTGGTCAAGGATCAGGCTCTACTTCCGTTTTGATTGCCGTGATCAGTTCTTTATTAGTCGCCGCTGCATTTTACAGAGTCAAAGGCATTTTTTCCTTGAAGGAAATCATGGATCTTACTTTAAAAGGCATTGCCGGATTGATGCCTTTAGCCCTTTTAATGATGTTTGCTTTTGCGATCAGCTCAGTTTGTAAGGAATTGAATACCGGCCAATATGTAGCTAACGTAGCCAGTCAATGGTTAAGCCCAGCATTAGTTCCTTTTATCGTTTTTTTGGTGAGTTGTTTTATTGCATTTAGTACTGGAACAAGTTGGGGAACTTTTGCGATAATGATCACGATTGCCGTTCCGATGGCTCAACAAATGAATGCTCCAGTATTGATGACCATCGCTGCTGCATTAGGAGGAGGAGTTTTTGGTGATCATTGTTCGCCCATTAGCGATACTACGATTATTGCATCCATGTCCTCTGCCTGTGATCATATTGATCATGTCCGTACACAATTGCCTTATGCTCTTTTTGCCGGTATAATCGCTGCGGTTTTTTATTTGATAGGTGGCTTGATAATGGTAGGTGTTTAGATATTTACAACTGCAATTAAAGTTAACAAGAAAATCATCTATTAAAGAAAAACAATAACCAATAGCTAGGAACCAATAATTAAAATCAGATTAATAGAATCATCCAACTAATCACCACCTTTTATTCATGATCTATTGTTGAATCACCCAAGGGTTTTCCTTTGCTCGGAAGTCATAATTCTTAGCATGACTTAATGATCCAAAGGTGATGCCAAGGCCAACTTGGGCTGCTCCAAGTATTAAAATATTTCGTCTGTTTTTTTTGTCCTTCACTAGTAGAGCATTCAAAGAGGTGATTAAACCAATGCTAACAGATAGTCCAGCTAAACCTGTTAGTGTCCCTTTCCTTTTCTTACTTTTTAAAGATTTATATTTTCGAATGCTCTTGATATTTGAAATGGCTACTTTAGTATTTATACCTGTACTGTTTTCTGGAGTCTGATAATAGTCTCCAATATAGGCTTCGTTCATACTCCTAAAGTTTTGAAGGTTATTGACTAGGAAGACAATACTATCTTTTTCTATAGCGGTAATAGTTCCTTGTAGCTCAGTATAATTATTACAACAATATCCATTTTTGTAAATTGTATTTGTATCTGTAATGATCACTTCAAGAGGAGCATCAGCTTTGAAAGACTTTTGAGTTTTTCCATTACTGATTTTTAGCTCTTGGCCAAAAATGGATAAGCTTAAAAAAGAAAGTAATAGGGTGATAATTATTTTGTTCATCATTTTTTTACTGAAGTTGATTAAGAGCATGTTTAAAATTTATTTTAGATTGAAAATCAATAATTTATGGTTCTGACGAACTAA
>CAYTVR010000068.1:0-24196 GCA_964441245.1 uncultured Saprospiraceae bacterium
CATTATGTTTTGAACCATTCTGATAGCACCGACGGCTAAAGGTCCAATGATTGTTGCTCCGATGAGAATAAAATAATTTCCAGAAAACCATTGTAATAAAGCAGTTCCTAACAACCATTTTGCATATTGAAATTGTTTGTAAAATGTGTCTTGTAATGCTGATCTGGTAGAAGGTTTGGAACGGGATTGGAACCAAGCTATTCCGACACTGAATATATTCGCCACTAAGATAATATAGAGTACGGTGCTTAATGTTAGAGTACCTTGAAGAAAAACAATGAGGATACTGATTAGTGGTCCAATGTATAAAACGAGGTCGATACTCAAAACTAGAAGGACTCTGTTTTCAATAAAATACTTTTTACGAAAAAAATCATGATACATTTGAAAAAATAATATTCCCGCGACAATAGGTGTAAATTGGATTATGTTTTCTTCAATCGTAAATATATTCGATATCAACCAAAAACCTAGTCCTAAAGAAAAAAGTAGGAGAGATAGCATTCCTTGTAAGCATTGAACATTTTGGAGATATTCTTGAGCCATTTGATCTTTCATTTTTGGGACGATAGAAAGGATCGGCTTGGTGATCAATGCATGATTGATACTTAAACCAAATAGAACAGCCAACCAAAGTAAAGCGAATACACCGTATGTTTCTAATCCTAGGCATCGAACCAATAAAATTCCTAATAGAAAGTTACTTCCGCTAACCATCATTTGATCTGCGATCATGAAAATTTTCTCCCAAGAAAAATTAAGCTTTTTCTTTTTCATGATTCTATTTCGAATTTTTATTGAAAAGTCTAATTAGAAAATTAGGGGTCCATTTTGCTAGTATTTCTGTACTTCGAAAAGTATAATTATCTTTAACAAGAGGTGTCGTTTTAGTCGCATTCAAAACAGCAAAAACATTTGGTATTTGGAACTCTTCTATTTTAGCAGTAAGCATTTTTACCTTTCTTATTTTTGAAAACCCAGAACGGAGTATACAAAGATTGAAATCACTTTGATGCATCAATGTAACGGCATCTACTACCAAATTGAGTGCTGGTGTGTCAATGAGAATGTAATCATATTCTGATTTTAACTCCTGAATGAAATCAATGGTAGACTGAGAGAAAATGATTGGAGCAAAAATGTTGTCTAATCTTCCAGCAGGGAGAAAATCTAGATGCTTAAGTTCTGATTTTAAAATAGCATTTGAAGGACTTAAATCACCTTTGATGATGGCACTTAATCCACCGTTTTGATCATTGGTGCTGAGCATAGGATGCACTTTTTTGTTGGTGAAATCCATGTCAATTAGAAGTGTTTTTTTACCAGTTGCGGCAAAAGTTTTTCCTAGATGAACGGTTGAAAAAGTTTTTCCTTCATTGACTAGAAAAGAAGTCATGACAAGCATTAATCCTTTAGAAGGCGATGCTTGTTTTTGTTTTAATATTTCTAAATTGGTGTATAAATTTGAAAAAGAATGATTGATGTTCTTGTCATTTTTTTTACAACGATTGATATTTCCAATAATGGGTAATGCGATTAATTCTGTAAGATCTTCCTTGTTTTTAATGGTCCCAAAAAAATAATGAAATAGGAAAGAAAAAAGAATACCAATAAGCAAAGCAAAAAAAATGGATACACCATATATCAATCCTTTATTCGGCCAGATAGGTTTTTTCTGAACACGAGCTTGATCAATAATTTGATGTGAAACAACAGACGCAGATTTTGAAATCGCTAATTCCATTCGTTTTTCCATCATCAAATTATACAGTTGTTCATTGAGTTTGACCTCTCTCTCTAGCACTACGATTTGCCTTTCTTTATTCGGCATCGTTTGAATCGCTTGATTAATATCCGTGATGTTTTTTTCTAAACTTATTCTTCTGCGTGTGATATTTTCTAAGGTGGTTTTTACACTTTCGTGTATGAATGTGCGGAGATTCTTAATCTTAGAATCAATGGTTTGTATTTCTTCACTTACTGGAGTAAATTTTAAAAGTAGATCCATTTTTTGCAATCCGTAAGTTTGAGCTTGTAGATAGGCATCTCGAAAAATAGGATCTTTTAAAGCTTCAAAATTAGGAGCAAAATCTTGTAAATTATTTCCAGTAGATAGAAAGTCAAAAAGCTTGGTCAACTCTTCCTCTTGCATATTATAATTCACTTTTTGCAAATCTAATTGCATCAACTCTTTAAGTGTCGCATCAGTTTCTTGTTTAGAATTGATGATCCCGTTTTCTGCTTTATAACCTGCCAATCGACTTTCAGCTGTTCTTAATTTGGAACGGATTTCTGCTAATTGTTCATCAACAAAACTAAGGGTTTGACTCGATTCCTGACTAACTCTTTTTTGACAAGAACTGATATATGTTTCCATAAAAGTATTGACAAACATTGCTGCTTTTTCAGGGACTTCATGCTGATAGTATACTTTGATGACTTGAATTTCTTTATCGATCGGTTTTATAAAAAGATTAGAGGCATTGATGTTTTCACTTAGTGTTTCTATTGAATTTAATTGAAAAGAGAAAACATCACCTGTTTGTAAACTAGTAGGTTTTTGTTGAAGGCATTCGATTTCTTTTTGAATACTAAATGCCAATTGTTCGTTGGTAAATATTTTCCCAAACTGAATGGTATCTATTTTGGATAAAAATTCAGGATGCTCACTAAATATAAATTGATCAGCTCCTATAAATCGCAGATAAAAAGGATGTTCAAAAACACTAGTAGATGAACTGCTATATTGGATAGAGAATGGTCGATCAGTATATATTTCTTTTTTCTTTAGTTTTCCTATGCGGTAATAACTAATGTCGAATGGTAAAGCTTTTAAAGTTTTTTCAATCAACATTTTAGATTTGAAGGACTCGACTTCCGTCAAAAAATTATGACCTGCACCATTCGTTTTTTGTTCGTTAAAAAGGATGTTGGCGTTAACGCTATGGTTTTGAATGTCAATCCTAATCGCTCCATTTGCTTGATAAATAGAGTTGGTGTAAATGATCATTCGAGTAGTTACAGAAAAAGCGATCATCACTAAAAGAAGTGTAAGGGGAAGTCCTTTAATGATCGGAAGTATAATGGTTTTAAATTCTTTTCTAATATTCATGGTGTTATGTCTAATTATTTAGCTAGAACAGAAACGATAACTGCTCCTCCGGTTAAGATTCCTGCAACGATACTTGCTTTTTGTAGATTTCTATCCGAGCTTTTTATTTTTTCGGGGGCGACATATACAATATCATCAGGGAGTAAGACTATATTTTTATTGGTTAAATCCACCATTTCGCGCAAGCTAATTTGCAGCTTTACGGCCTGACCATTTACCAGCCTAATTATTTCGATTTGATCATTTTTAGCATAAGGGCTCATGCCTTTTGCCAAACCTATTAGTTGAATCAAATTGAGTTGCTCATTATCAATATTGTATTTTCCAGGTTCGTTTACTTCACCAAGAACCGTCACAAAATGATTCAACACTTTTATATTGATAATCGGATCTTTTAAAATGCGATTGTATTGTTCTTGCAAGTAGTAATTGGCTTCGTTGATTGACAGTCCAGCCAATTTGATTCGCCCCAGTTTAGGTAGATTAGCTTCACCTCGTTCATTAAGGACCAACCATTTTCCAGTGGCTTCATTTGAACTAAAACTACTGTTTACAGAACCAATGCTTAGATGTTCATGTCCCCAAATACTCAAAGTGATTTTGTCTCCAGCTTTGATCACGGGCTCTATAGGTTGGAAAAAATATTGGAAAGTGGAATCTGTCGTTTTGACAAAATTCTCAGTTTGAAAAAGTGGATGAGTTGTCGTACAGGAGGAAAGGAATACCATTGCCATTATTGGAATGAGTAAAATTTTCATGATTATGTAGTTAATATTTTTATTAGTAGTGAACAAAATAGTTCCATAAAAATGCCAAAGGTGTAATTTGATTTAATCTGATGGTAGTTAATTGTTTACGTATTTGATAAATTTTGTTTTTGTTGTCATTTTGAGATTTGTATTTCTCATTTTGAGAATTGGCACAAATTTGGAGCTTTATTCTTATAGAAAAAAAACGAATAAATAAAATGCATTTTTGAATGAAAAAAAGAGAGAATCCAACAAAGCTATTTATTATTGAAGATGATCCAATGTATCAGCGAATGGTGAAATATATTTTAGAAATGAATCCAGATCATGAGGTGCATGTATTTGCAACGGGAGAAGAATGCATACAGCATTTACATCTTAATCCAGATATTATTTCTTTAGATTATACGCTTCCTGATATTACGGGGACTGAAGTATTGAAGAAAGTGAAAAATTATAATGAAGACATTTCCATAGTTATTCTTTCTAGCCAACAAGATGTATCGACTGCAGTTAAATTGTTGAAAGAAGGTGCTTACGATTATATCACTAAAGATGGCGAAACGAAAGAACGATTATTAAATACGATTGCAAATATTAAGAAGCATCAATCCTTAAGAGCAGAGTTAGATACTTTAAAAAATGAGTTGCAAAATAATTATTCTTTTAGTAAAACAATTATTGGGAAAAGTAAGCCCATGCAACAGGTTTTTACATTATTAGAAAAAACAGTTAGAACGAATATCACCGTTTCCATTACTGGTGAAACCGGAACAGGAAAAGAAGTAATCGCTAAGGCTATTCATTATAATTCTAATCGAAAAAAAGGTCCATTTGTCGCAGTCAACATGAGTGCGATACCAAAAGATTTATTAGAGAGTGAATTATTTGGTTATGAAAAAGGAGCATTTACAGGCGCTAATACTCGTAAGAGAGGAATGTTTGAAATAGCAGATAATGGAACTTTATTTTTAGATGAAATAGGAGAGATGGATATCAATCTTCAAGCGAAAGTTTTACGAGTTTTGCAGGAAAGAGAATTGACGAGATTAGGTGGCGAAAAATTAGTAAAATTTGATGCTCGCATCATCGTTGCTACTCACCGAGATATTCTTGAAGAAGTTAGTGAAGGACGATTTAGAGATGATTTATATTATCGAATCATGGGATTGCCTCTTCATTTGCCACCATTGCGAGAAAGAGGTAATGACATCTTGTTATTGGCGAATCAATTTTTGAAAGAGTTTATCAAAAGTAACGGATTGGAAAAGTTAGAAATATCTCGTACTGCAAAGGAGAAATTATTAAATTATTCCTATCCAGGTAATGTAAGAGAATTAAAAGCCATTATTGATTTGGCAGCAGTATTAGCTACTGGTGATGAAATAACAGATGAAGACATTCGATTTAGAAGTCCTAAAAAGGCGGCTAACTTCTTGACTTCAGAAATGACTTTTGAAGCATACAAAAAACAAATTATTACTCACTATTTAGAAAAATACGACAATGACATAGGTCTTGTTGCTGAAAAGCTGGACATCGGAAAATCTACTATTTATCGATTATTAAAAAATGATAAAGAGATGTCAAAAAAGATAGAAGCTTTGAATTAATCTTTAAAAATATTTACGGAGCTATTTAGAAATCCTAAAAGGATTCGATTTAATTTAAATGCTCTAGATCTCACCTGGTTTTCAAATTTTCAAATAATTTCATTTTAAAAAAATAGTAAATAACTGTTTTAAAATTAATGCGTTTCAGTTTTGAAACGGGATTTTATATAAAAATTGGAGAGTAGTTTACAATGTACTTAGACACCCACTCAAATAAAGTATGATATGGAAAGAAAGCAAAAGATAAGTAAGACGGAAAATGATCCTTTAGGTACTAGAGATTTATATCGTACTGTTGTACAAAGTTTATCCGAAGGAATCATGATTACTGATCTAGAAGGACATGTTACTTTTGTTAATCAACGAATGTGTGATCTATCGGGCTATGAAGAAGAAGAGTTGTTGGGGCAAAAGGCTTACGAAATATTACTGAGCCCAGAGAATAGAAAAACGATACAAGATAATCTTGAAAAAATAAAACAAGATGTTTACGGTGACCATATTGTAGAACATTTACATAAAAATGGTACTCGGTGGCAAGGTCGAATTAAGACATCGCCTATTCGGAATAAAAAAGGTGAGATCTCAGGAATATTAGGATTGGTCGTTGATATTACTAAAGAATTAAAAGCAGAACAAAAAATATTAGAAAGTGAAGAAAAGCTTCATAAAATTATTGACACGTCCTTAGATGCCGTGATTACCATTAATGAAAAAGGTCTGGTGACCGAATGGAATCAACATGCAGAAACTATTTTTTCCTATACCCGTGAAGAAGCACTTGGAAAAGATATGGGAGATCTAATTGTACCCCCACAAAATCGGGAAGCGCATACCAGAGGAATGAAACATTACCTACGTACTGGTGAGGGATCTGTTTTAAATAAGAGAATTGAGATAACGGGCTATGATAAAACGGGCCGAGAATTTCCAATTGAACTCAGTATTACTCCTATAAAATTAAAAGACCAATTTGTATTTAGCGGATTTATTCGAGACATCACTGATCGTAAAGAAGCGGAAGCAGAACTCATTCGTGCCAAGCAGGCTGCAGAACAAGCACGAGTGGCAGAGCAACAATTTTTAGCGAATATGAGTCATGAAATCCGAACTCCAATGAATGCTGTAATTGGAATGACACATCTACTTTATGAAACTAAGCCTACTGCTGATCAGAAGGAATATTTGGATTCTCTCCGTTTTTCAGCAGATAGTTTGATGGGGATCATTAATAATATTTTAGACTTATCGAAGATAGAAGCTGGTGAATTGGTCTTTGAAAATAGAGCCTTTAATTTATTGGAATTGCTAAAATCTTTACAGCAAACTTTTCAATTTAAAGTTCGGGAAAAGCCGGTAAGTGTAGTCATTGATTTTGATACTAAAATAGAAAATCATTTGATAGGAGATTCAACTCGTTTGAATCAAATCTTAACTAATTTATTAGGGAATGCTAGCAAATTTACACCAAGAGGAACGATAGGCATCAAAGCCAAAATGGTGGTAAGGAATCAAAAGCAATACATTCTTCAATTTCATGTACACGATACAGGGATAGGAATTGATAAAGAAAAAGTAGATTTGATTTTTGAAAATTTTAAGCAAGCGGATATTGCGGTACATCGTAAATTTGGTGGTACGGGCTTAGGATTAGCGATTGTAAAACAATTGGTAGAAATTCAAGGAGGAAGTATTGAAGTGGAAAGTGAATTTAAAAAAGGATCAACTTTTATTGTGACTCTACCTTTTGAAAACTCAGGTGTAAAAATGTCCGAAAAAGCAATTGAAACACCTAATGATGGAAATCCATTAGAAATTTTAAAGGCAATTGAAATCTTAGTGGTTGAAGATAATTCCATGAATCGAAAATTAATTAAGAAGATTTTGGAACTTTGGAATTGTTCTTATCAAATTGCAAAAAATGGTTTGGAAGCAGTCGAAATGTCGAGTAAAAAGAAATACGATTTACTGCTTATGGATATCCATATGCCCGAAATGGATGGAGTAGATGCGACTACTATTATTCGTTCTGAATTAGAAAATCCTAATCATCAAACACCAATTGTTGCTTTAACTGCAGCGGCATTACTCGATGAGAAAAATAGAGCCTTAGATGTAGGTATGAATGATTTTTTAACTAAACCTTTTTCACCTATTCAATTAAAAAATATGATTTTAAAATGGACGAATAATGAAATGAGAAATTCAAAAATAAAAGTTGATATTCCGGTGATGCAAACCAAAGAAGAAATTCTACAAATCGACTTAAGTTATTTGCAAACCTTGAGCAAAGGGGATAATACTTTTATGAAAGATATGATCGGAATATTTTTAAATGAAATTCCATTAGCAATTGATGACATGTTGAAAAAACATGAAGAAGGAAATCTTAATTCTATCTGTAATACAGCTCACCGCATCAAATCTAATTATATGATGTTGGGCATGACTACTCAGCAAAATATCGCGTTGACCATTGAAAAAATGATCAAAGAAGAAAAGGTTGACAAAAAAGAATTGCCCATCTTGATTCAACAATTGAAAACTGATTCGAAAATGGCTTATCCGATTTTAGAGGAAAAATTAGCGGTCTTTAATTAAAAAAATCCTTCTTCGACAAACTCTGTACGTACGCATGTATGGACATTCATCAAGTGAGATGAGAAAGCGACCAGAGGCTTCCGATAGCTATCGGAAGAATTTCAATTTTGAATATCTATACACACCCGATTTGTCGAAGAACTAAAAAGTTGCGTTTGAAATGCCTAAATCATGATCAGCATTTCAATCAATCAAAACAACTCGTCGTCCCACTTGTAATATCTTGATCATGCTATAACATCCTATCGACAAAATAGGTAATAAGCTGAACCCAATCAATGGATTGAAATGACCGACTATTGAAACAGATAGTACAACAAAAATACTGAAGGAGTAAAGAATGTAACAAGATTGAGCAACGCTAAATCCTAATCCTAGGAGTTGATGATGTATGTGTGTACGATCGGCACTAAATGGAGAGCGACGATTCAATATTCTAGCCATCGCCACCTTTAATAAATCCATGATTGGAATATACAAGATACTCAATGCAATTGTATTACTATATAAATTTTCGAAAGAAGAGGTATGAATCAATTGAATGCTGAAAATGGCTAAAAGCAGTCCCACCATTGTAGAACCATTGTCTCCCATAAAAATTTGAGCACCATCGAAATTGAATCGTAAAAAAGAAAGTAAAGAACCTGTTAATCCAAATGCTAGAAAAGCGAAAAAGACCTGTCCACTTAGCACGAAAAAAACACCAAAAAAGGTACTCGAAATAACTCCTAAACCTCCCGCCAAACCATCAATACCATCAATGAAATTGTAAGCATTGATCAATAGAATTATAAAAAATAAAGTGCTCAAATAATTGATGATTGGAAAAAGTACGGGACTTTCAATCCAAACGTCAATAGGTAATTCAAATCCCATATGATAAAGCCCAGATCCTAAAGTCATTTGAAAGAGTAGTCTTTTTTTCGCAGATAATTGTATCAAATCATCACTTAGGCTTACCATAAATAAAGTAGCAGCTGCTACGAAAACCCAGAGGATAGAAGCATCAGAAAAAAATAGACTACAACTCATCATAGGTATCCAAGTTCCAAAAAATATCGCAATACCTCCAAGAGCACTAGTAGGAGCACTATGGGTTTTACGATGGTCAGGTTGATCTATTAGGTTTTTCTTAGCAGCAAATTGAATGATTGTCGGAAGCAATATATACGCAATGCCGGAACTAAATAATAAACTTAAAAATGATAAGGTGATGATAGTATCCATGATTTTTTATTTTAAAACAACTTCTTTTTAAGTGGGGAGAAGGAAAAAATCCTCACTCCCCAAAACACAACTAATTGTTTTCTACTTCATAAATGTTGCGAGTGTGATTTCTGCTCTGCGATTTCTAGCTTTTCCGTAAATATTGTGATTGGTATGAATAGGTTTGTCTTCACCATAGGAGATGATAGAAATTCTACGATTGTCTATTCCTGCTTGAATAAAATAATCCATCACGGCTAAACATCTTTTCTGGCCAAGCATAAAATTATAAGCAGGGTCTCCTTCGGTATCCGTATGGCCACTGATGTAAATCATTAAATCGGGTTTGTTGAGTAAAGTTGAGACAACCCTGTTCAGTCGTTCAATGTAAAGAGGAGCAATAATAGCTTGATCTGTATCAAATTCAACAATGCATTTTGAATCATATTCTTTATTAGATAATTGATCAGAATGAATAGATATTTTTGGGCAACCATTATTGGAAGAATCACCTTTTAAAAAGGGACATCGATCCTCCTTATCAGATACCCCATCCTCATCTGTATCTGGACAACCTTGATGCTGAGCTAAACCTTTTAAAAAGGGACATTCGTCAATTTGATCCACCAAACCGTCCAAATCAGAATCCAATAAATTGACCGGACAACCCTGATTTGATGCTTCACCGTAAAGATTAGGACAAGCATCTTTTGAATCATATATTCCATCTTGATCTTTGTCATTGCAACCATTGTATTTCCATAAACCAGGAATAAACGGACATTCATCTATACCATTCGGAACGTCATCACCGTCTGTATCTTGGAGAGCATCGTTTTTACTTACAGCCTGTTGTTCTAGTACGGGATTGATTTTTTCTTTTCTTTTATCAAAATAAAAAGTAGCACTCAATTCAATTGCTCCATTTCCATTGGTGGCGCCAGCTAATTTTGATTGATGTTGATCATAACTAATGGTAAAAGCACTGTTCTTAAGCTGTATTCCTGTAATGAAAATTAAAGCATCATTTTGTCGGTGAGTAATATTGAAATTCCAATGCTTGTCTTTATCAATTTGATAGCTAGCACCTGCTCCAAAAATTAGTTCTTTTGCTGTTGCTTGTTTGGAGTATTGTAACAAGCCATTTACATTCCATTTCTTGTTTACAGGGATAGAGGATTGAATATGAAAAAAGGTATGTAAGGGATATACTTCATCAGAATCTGAATAAAAAGATGAGGAAGGTTGATTCACATGTGCAAAGGAAAGTCCCACTTCATTTGATATTTTGCCAAGCTTGTTTTTCCAAAATAAACCAGCAGTTAGATCTGGTAAAATTTGACTGGTTTTATCAAAGTTTTCTTTTGAAGATAAATTGCTATCAAAGCCAGTACCATTTTCATATTGATTATCAAATTCAAATGCTGTGGGATTAAATCTTTGTTGGATGGCTCCAAGGCCAATTCCTACTCGTAATTGATGCCCCTTTTGAGCCAGTGCTTTTTGGTAACTTAAGTTTAATTGGGCATTGGTTTGAGATAAGGAAGCTTCTCCAGCATTGCTACTGGAAATAGTAGTGCCCCATGAAAAACGATTTAATTTTTGCTCGAAAGCAGCAGCATAAGTTCGGAAAGATGTTGGGATATTAGCCCATTGGGAACGATAGCCGACAGTCAATTTATTTTGACTGAGCATCAGGCCAGTTATGGCTGGATTTCTCATGGTGGTGTTTAACTTTGGTTGCGAAAAATGAGCATCTTGAGCAGGAAGGAAAAACCCAGCGGTCATCGCTAAAATAAAGACTAAATATATTTTATTCATGGGATTGATTTTTTGAAATTATCGGATGATTGTGACATGACCGCTCATTTGTTGCGTGCTGCCATCTGTTTTAGTAATGTTTAAGCAATAAACATAGTTGCCGTTTTGGACACCTTGCCCTAAATGCGTTCCATCCCAACCTATTTGTTGACTTTTAGATTCAAAAATCATTGCTCCCCATTTATTATAGACATTGAAAGTCATCGAAACGATTTCACTTCCTCGTACATATAATACATCGTTTTCTCCATCATCATTTGGTGTGAATGCAGTTGGAATGAAAAGGTCATTTTTTAAGGATGGATTATTAATCGGGTTAGTTTCGATAGGGTTTGAAGAATCGTTTACGGTGATATAATTTTCTTTAATTAAGGTATCTCGACAACCATCGCTATTGGAAGCAGATAGTGTGACAGAAAAAGAACCATTCTCTGTATAAGTATAGCTAGGGTTAGAAAGAGTAGATGAATTATTAGGCGCATTAGGCATACCAAAATTCCATTCAATATCTGTAAGATTAGATTGATTTATTTGAAAATCGACAACTGTTCCAGCACTAATATCTGTATTGCTAGCACTGAAGTCTAACTCTAAAGCAGGTGATTCTTCAATATCTATTGGATCTGATAATACGACGATACCTGAAGACAAAGTTACTTGTACTTGATAAGTTCCACTTGCTCTAACTTTTAGAAGATTGTCGGTCGCCTCATTGATCGGCCATCCATCTTTCAACCATTGATTCTCATTTTGATAATTGGAAACGAGTTCAATAGAAGTTCCAGAGCATAAAGTTGAAGAACCATTGAGCGTAATTATAGGAGCACTAGGTATTTCTAATACTTGAATATC
This sequence comes from uncultured Saprospiraceae bacterium, assembly GCA_964441245.1. GTDB lineage: Bacteria > Bacteroidota > Bacteroidia > Chitinophagales > Saprospiraceae > JALZUU01. The sequence continues at coordinate 11,955 of CAYTVR010000068.1, forward strand.
TATCAAATCTGTTTCTCCATAACAATTGTTTTGATCGCTTACTTCCACTTTATAACTTCCACTTTCTTTTACCGAAATAGTAGGAGTTGTTTCTCCAGTTGACCAAAAGTAAGAAGTACCTTGACTGGCGACAAGCACCACAGAATCACCTTCGTAAAAAGATGTTTCGCCTACAATTGAAATACTAGGTTCTGGTAAGGATAAAACAGTTATCGTTTTGGGACTAGATTGAAAAGTGTTGCCGTTATCCTGAATGACTACTTTTATCTGATGTGTTCCTGGATCTAAAGCCGAGGTATTAAAATTTGGATTACTTCCACTTTGTACAATTTGATCATCCACATAGAAAAAATAACTGCTGTAAATATCTGGTGAAGCATAGACTTCAACCGGTTCTCCTTTGCAAAGGGTAGGAGTGCTATTGGGAGACATCAAAACAGATACGCCTTGGTTGAGGTCGATAATTTTTCTAACTAAATTATTATAAGCATCACCGACAAATATTTCTTTTGTCAATGGCGAAATGGCAATTGCAGTGGCGCCACTAAAAGTTGCATTTTGTCCCATTCCATCATTGGCTCCCGTAGTCTCTAATGATCCTACAAAGGATTGAACCATACCATCTGTTGTAATTTTTCGGATAACATAATTATAACCATCTGCAACAAAAATATTTCCTAAAGAGTCAACCGTAATATCCCAAGGATAATTGAAAGAAGCATTACCAACTTCACCGTCTGCCCCACCAATGATGCCATTTCCAGCAATGGTAGAAACAATTCCTTCACTATCAATTTTTCTGATTTTATGATTCCATTCATCTGCAACCAAAATATTTCCTTCCAGATCTAAGCTCAATCCATAAGGTCGAGCAAAACTAGCGATTCCGCCAGGCCCGTCGGCTGCTCCCATTTGGTAAGCCGTTCCAGCAATCGTAGTAACCATACCTTGCGGATCAATTTTTCTAATGATGTGTGTTAAATGATCAGCTACATAAATATTTCCGGCTTTGTCGCATTCAATTCCTGTAGGATTTCCAAAACTAGAAGCACTACCTATCCCGTCTGAACTTCCAAAATTTCCGGAGCCAGCAATCGTACTGACTATTCCTTCTGGATTGATTTTTCGAATCTTATTATTTCGCGTGTCTGCGACTAGGACATTCCCATTTTGATCTACACAAATACCCCAAGGTTCATTGAACAAAGCTATGGAGGTGTCACCATCGATATCTCCACTGATACCAGATTTTCCGGCTATCGTACTGACCATTCCTTCTGGTGTTATTTTTCGAATAAGATGACTCCATCGATCAGCCGTGTATACATTTCCCAAGTCATCAATAGCGATCCCATGTGGATTGTTGAACCTTGCTTCAAAGGCTGGACCATTTGCATCTCCAGGAACTTCAGCTTGTCCTGCTACTGTTACTACAATCTGTGCAGTCATATTTTGTCCAAAACAGATTGTAAAAAGAAGAATGAAAATGTAGTAAATATTCATGATTGATTGTTTGAGCTGTAATGCCGCTGTCTTTTAATGAAAATTAATATTTCAATGCTTGTTGTAATTGAGCGTGAAAATTTAATTGGAAGCTAGGACTTGTACTGGTTACTTTTCCAGTGACGAGATGACTATATTTTTGAGCGATAATATCCCAACAATATCTTCTATCTGCAATAGACTTCATGGCTTTAGCATTTTGAAAAAGTTCTAAAGGATTTAACTTCTCTAATAATTGATTTAAATCATGTTCATTTTCAAAATAAGTAGCTTGATGTTCTGTCGTGACTCGATTATAAATAACATCGAAAGACAAAATAGGTAAGCCTAAATACATCGCTTCTACTAGTGATGGATTGGTGCCACCAGCACTATGACCATGGACGTAGATGTGTGCATTAGATCGAAGTAAGTTAAGTAGCTTCGGTTCATAAATCGGGGCTAATAAATGAATGTTGGAATGGGTTTTATATTTTTTTAAAAGTTGACGACCATAATTACTATGGTCCCAATTTCCGACAATCACTAGGGGGAGGGTATTGCTTTCTGCAAAAGCATTTAGGATCATGTCCAAATTATTCTCCGGTTCAATTCTTGCAACCTTGAATGCATATTTTTTTTTCAAAAAAGAGAAAGGAAGGGATTCTATATTTTCTATTGAAACACTTTTGTTGTGATCTGCGCCATATTCAATCAACTGACTACTGATTTGATGTTGATCATACAAGTATTTTTGGATGGCTGCATTATCAGCGACCAATTCATCGGCATATCGAATGGCGATTTTTTCGCTAAGGATTAAAAACTGTTTTGCGATCCCATTCCATTTGGCTCTCCTCCATTCTAAACCATCAACATTGATGATGACTTTTACATTAAAAAAGAATTTAAGAATAGGTAAGAAGATGCATCCTGAAACGCCGAGGATTAATAAGACATCGCAGAATAAAGCAGCGTGTAACATGGATACTCCGTCATAAAAAATACTTTGTAAACCATTCGCTTTAAGCGGAATATATTTGATCTTGGCGCCTTCCCATTCGTCCACTCTTTCTTCCGGTGAGTAACTTTTTGCACTATTATAAACAGTAGTGTCAAATTTTTTGCTGACTTGTAAAACGAGCTGATGTGCCAGTGTTTCAAATCCTCCATATTTAGCAGGCACGCCTACTGTTCCGATTATTCCTAATCTAGCTTTTGGTATATTCATGGTTAACGTATTTGTCAGTATGAATACCAAAATCAGCCCTTTTTTTAAGGGACTAAAAACGAAAGCCTTATAGTTTATGTGTTTTTATATATGTTTTCAGTATGAAAAAAATTCTCATTTTGAGAAGCCTATCTCATTTTGTAAAGGAGTATACAATCAAGAATAGTAGATAGGAGTGTGCGAAGGAATACTCAATTTAAAATCGACTTTCAGTAGAGTATCTTTAATCAAAATTGAATCTTGGAGATAGATTTCTTCTGATTTCTTTGTCCGTTTTTTTAATAAAAGCCAATTAGCTAAACATCATTAAAGTTTTAATGTTTATCTTCTAATTGACAATAATACTTAATATTACTTTGTATTTTTATGAACTAGTCCTAAAACTTTTTTTTAATCATCTAAAACCATCTTATATGAAACTACTTAAACACTTCTGTTTATTTTTCACCTGCTTTATCTTAGCAGGCACCCTTCATGCTCAAGTATTGGTCGAAAGTATATTTATTCAAACACAAACTAAAGAGCAAATCTCCAACGAGTATGGCGTCAATGCCACTCATGATGTAGATCTTTTTAAAGTTTTGTACGAAACATTGGATGTTCATGGAGCATTAGACACGGCTTCTGGATTAATGATTGTACCTAACACGGTTGGAGACACTTACCCGATTTTATGTTATCAACATGGAACGGTCAATGGTCGATCTGATGTTCCCTCTAATTTGCAAGGTGGAGCTGGATTAGCTATTCTTTTTGGTGGTTTGGGCTATTTAACTACTGCGGCTGATTTTCTTGGTTTGGGAGAAGCGCGCGGGGTACATCCTTACGTACATGCGGATACGGAAGCTTCTGCTGCCATTGATTTTATTCGAGCTGCAAAAGAATATGCCAGTCAAAATAATGTAGAAGTCAATGATCAATTATTCATCACGGGTTATTCACAAGGTGGTCATGCAGCCATGGCTGCTCATCGAGAAATCGAAACGAACTTAAGCAATGAATTTACAGTGACTGCTGCTGCACCCATGTCTGGTCCATATAGTATTTCTGAAAAAATGATTGACTTTACAATGGGAGATGATCCTTATACTTTTGTGGCTTATATTGCATGGACGGCTCTTTCTTATCAAGCCGCTTATGGGGATTTATATGAAAATTTAGAAGAATTTTTCAAACCAAATTATGCCGTACAAATTGAACGATTTAAAAACGAAGAAATCAATTTGTTCAGTTTGAATCTTGGTTTATTTGCAGAGTTGAATGCGAATGGCGGCCTTTTTCCAAAAAACATGTTGCAAGACAGTACTCGCGAAATTATTCTTTCTGGAATAGATCATCCAATCAATAATGCCTTGAGAGATAATGATGTTTATGACTGGACGCCAACGGCTCCAACGCGATTATTTTACTGTACTGCTGATGATCAAGTGTTTTACGAAAATGCAATTCTTGCGAATCAGGTGATGAATGATAATGGAGCTGCTGATGTTATGGCTATGGATGTTGGACCCAATTTAGATCATGGTGGTTGTGTGACGCCTGCAACACAAGCAACGATTGAATTTTTTCAACAAGTACAGGATAATACGGTTGGCGTTTTTGATGTCAATCAAGATGAACGTCTTTTTAAGATTCAACCTAATCCAGTTCAATCAACTTTATTGATTACCATCGATGAGAATATTTCAACGGACCTTCAATTGAGGATGATGGATGTAAGCGGTCGAACTATTTTGACCAAAGTATCAGAAATGAGTAGTACAACTCAATTGGATTTAAGTCAAGTGAGTAAAGGAATGTATTTCTTAAATATCACTTCAGGTGAAAGATCTTTAACTAAAAAGGTAATTGTAGAATAATTCCATCTTTTTTTACTTTCGTAAAATGAAAAACTGTTTGGCTCTTCAATAGGGGCAAACAGTTTTTTTTATGGGATAAGATTTTATAAATAAAATAAGTCATTTGACCCTCAAAGTAAAGTGGTTCGTCTAATATTTAATGGTTTCGGTTGAAAAGCCAATGAATTTTTTTTATTTTGAAAGTATGTTCCAAGATTTCGACCTTAGATATTTTATCAGCGATTTAAAGTTGGGTATTGCTTCTCAACGTCGGGCCTTTGATTTTATCAAAGAGCATCGTCTATGGATTGGTTTTTGGAAATATGGATGGGCTGCCCGATTTTTAATGTTTTTAGGGGCTATCGTTGGTTTGAAGTTTTGGTCAGTATTGATGAGTTGGTGGCAATCTGCAGAGATGAGTAATCCAATGACGGCAACAGCTAGTATTTTTTCTTTGTTTAAAAATGTTTCTGTTGAAGGATATGAAATGTTTTATATCGGAGGTGCAAAATATTTGATTCTGATTTTGATGGAAATTTTAATTTTCCACTTTGCCAGAAAAACCTTAGAGATATTGAGAGGCGAAGCCATTGATGCGACCTTTAAGACCTTTGTCCAAGCAGAGATTCGGATGATCAAAATAGTTATTCGATCTTATATTCTCGAAATGATTTTGACTTTCTTGATCAGTACGCTCATGGGCATGTTTGGTTTAGAGTCCATTAAATTTATACCTATCTTTTTAGTTCAATGTTATTTCTTAGGCTTTGTGGTGTTAGATAATTATAACGAAATATTTGGTATGAGTATCAAGGAAAGCGAACTTTATGCTCGACGGTTTGTCGGCTTGGCGATTGCGATCGGAGCAGGTACTTATATTTTGTTGACCATTCCATTAATTGGAGCATTGGTAGCTCCTTTGGTCGCTGGTGTTGCTGCTACTTTAGCGATGTATGAACGTACGATTCACGAAGTAGAGTTGGAATTGGTGTAGCATTGAATAGCGGTATTTAGCTAAAAGAATTTCTAAAATTATAACTTCGATTTTAAACATGCACTTAATTCAACAGTAGGAAAAAACTTTCCATTCGTCGAATATTTCTCTATTTTTTACAATCCTGTTTTATATTTGCTAGTCTTGTAGACTAAGGATACATTCTATCCGTTTAAAAAGGTGTTTAACGAATAATTAGGATTAAAAAAAATAAAAATGAGTAAGCCAAAATTGAATATTTTTAAAGTACTCTTTTGGGGGGTATTGATGGGACTTGGTTTTTTTGCAGGAATATCTTGGAAAAGTAAATCTACTAAGACATCAGAAGAAAATAAAGGAAAAGCCCAAATGGTTGCTCAAACCAATACATCTAAAAAAGCATGGGCTAAAACTCAACAAAGTAATAATACTTCCGCTGAAGAAGCGACTATACAACTTTTTGAAAACGCCGCTCCATCGGTTGCTTTTATTACCACATCTAATGTGCGTAGAGATTATTGGACGCGGGATATGACCGAAATTCCGAGAGGAACGGGGTCAGGTTTTGTCTGGGATAAACAAGGACATATCATTACCAATTACCATGTTATACAAGGAGCGGATCGAGCGATTGTGACCCTAGGTGATCAAAGCACTTATCAAGCTACCTTGGTCGGTGCTGCGCCCGAAAAAGATTTGGCAGTGTTGAAGATTGATGTGGAAGGAAAAGATTTGACTCCACTTCCTGCGGGAACTTCAGGGGATCTTCGAGTAGGACAAAGCGTTTATGCGATCGGTAACCCTTTTGGTTTTGATCAGACTTTGACGACTGGAGTCATCAGTGCTTTAGGACGTGAAATTGAATCAGTTGGTAAAGTGCCTATTCGTGATGTGATTCAAACTGATGCAGCCATAAATCCAGGTAATTCGGGAGGTCCATTGTTGGATTCTTCAGGTCGATTGATTGGAGTCAATACGGCTATTTTTAGTCCTTCTGGTTCTTATGCTGGTATCGGTTTTTCTATTCCTGTTGATGTGGTGAATTGGGTAGTACCCGATTTGATTAATTATGGCAAAATAAATCGACCTACTCTGGGAGTGGAGTTAGCGACTCCTCAAGATATGAAGCGATTGGGAATGGAAGGAATCCTGGTGCTTAGAGTCAGTCCCGGAAGTGCCGCTCAAAAAGCAGGAGTTCAAGAAACGAGTTGGGATAAATATGGTTCTATTATTTTAGGAGATGTGATTGTCGGTATCAATGATGAACCGATCAAAACACGAGGGGATTTAATTTTGACTTTAGAAAAATATAAGCCCGGCGAGGTCATTAATTTACGATTGCTTCGAGATTATCAACCGATTGAAGTAGACTTGCAATTAGATCCACAGAGATAAGTTTTTTTTTAACTGAAAAGCAAATTTGCTTTTTGAAAAATCAGAAATTGCATGGCGGTTTCTGATTTTTTTGATCCATTTCTGAGGGTATGTTATTGTATATAATGGTACTGATGATTAAGTTGAAGGAACTAACTTTTTCGCCTTTAGGCGAAAGTCTTTGTATTTTTTTATTTATCAGATCCATACAGACTGGAAGGAAAAATAAAATAAACCCCTTTACACTTTGTGTGTCTTTTGTGCTTCAAAAAAAATCATCGGATAGAGTAAGACAATGGTTATGGGTATAAATTTTAAATTTTTATAAAAAATGAAATGAAGAATTTTATCCTAGTAGTTATCCTAATAATACTTTTCCTTTTTTCGTGTAAAGAGACAAAAGAAGAATATGTTTGTACGCCTTGCGACTTAGCATGCGATACCCTAATTTTTTCAAGTCCTGGTACTTGTCCTTATTGTAAAATGGAATTGATTAAAAAATCTGATTTAGAGAAAGAAGAAAAGCTCAAGCTCAATGAGGTCAATATTCATGAGGGGCCTGGAAGTTTTATCATTGAAGGAGGTGTCGGGAATAGGGATAAAACGATTACAGTTTTTTATTACAAGCCGAAAAATTATCAAGCAAACTCTAATGTTTTAATGGTTATTCCAGGAGCGGGTAGAAATGGAGATAGTTATAGAGATGCTTGGATAGAAGAAGCGGAGCAATATAATGTACTCATTCTTTCTCCAATGTATCCTAAAGAAGCATATGGTTTTGCGGATTATCATATGTGTGGATTGATGTCTGATTTGAATTTAAGATCGAGTATCGTTTATCTTGAAAATTCGAATGTAGCCCAGTTAGACGAAGATAAATTTAGCTTTAAAATAAACAGTAATAATGAAGAATGGATGTTCAATGACTTTGACAGAATATTTAATCTTAGTATGCAATCCTTGAATGCTACGCAAACACATTATGATATGTTTGGACATTCGGCGGGTGGGCAAATTTTGCATCGATTGGCTATTTTTTGCAATCAATCAAAAGCCAAAAGAATCATTTCCGCAAATTCAGGATTTTATACCTTAACAGACTTTAATATTGAACTTCCGTTTGGTTTGAAAAATACTTCGATAAAAGAAGATGATTTAAAAAATGCGTTTAAAAAGAGATTGGTGATTTTCAACGGAGAGTTGGACAATGAAAATGAAACAGGTGGTACCTTGTTGCGTTCGACCACAGTGGATAAGCAAGGTCTTCATCGATTAGAACGAGGTGCTTTTTTTTATAATAATGCTAAAACTAAAGCGGAAAAAATGAATACTGAATTTAATTGGGATTTAAAGGTCATTCCAAATATTGGACACAATCATAGAGAAATGGGCGATGCAGTAGGAAGATATTTGTATGATATTCAGTAGTCAATATCTTCAATCATAATTGAGGTGTAGTGAAAGTCTCCTTCCGTAGAAGGCTACATCCATTTTTCCTCATCAATTTCCACTCGATACAAAACATAATTCATAATGGCCTCGGCCTTGGCTAATTCAATGTAAGGAATCTTTACGGCTCCACCTGCGGTATAAAAAGTAAGATCAGCCAATTCTTTTCGACGTTGATAAATACTTTGTTGGATATTCACCGATTGAACTTTATTCCAACGCAATAGAGAAGCCTCCTCACCGATCATTCCCTTTTGGGTTCGAAGTCCTTCGGTGCTTATATCGTATTTCCATTTTTGATGATAATAAACACTAAGTAGATAAACGACTGGAATTAACAACAACCAAAGCGAAGCTTTCCAGCCATGTTGATAACTATTCAGCATTAGAAAAATAGAAGGTAAAAGTCCAAAATACAATACTCTTCTTCCAATGATTAAAGGGCTTATTTGATGATTGGTAAAATCAGTGGTGACTTCATTAGGGAAATAGGTTTGTCGGACGGTTTGGATTTGATCGTCGTAGCATCCTGGAATGTAAATAGTTTGTTTTCTAGCAATAGCGCCACTTGCTGCTTGTCGCAAATAAAGCGCCGAAAGACCAAAATATTTTTTGATTGGATTGGTACTCCATTGGATCAATTGTATTTTTTGTATTTGTGCGGATTGTTCCTGACGGGTAAAAAGACCAGATTGAATTTTAAAACCATTTGGTGTTTTGAAGAAGACTAAGTCAAAATACCTTAAAACCGTTCTAAACAATGAAATAAAAAAACTAGCGATCAATAAGAAAAATACAATAGAAAGAATTTTTAAAAAACCAGAACCGAAATATTTCCATAGTTGCTCAAAAGTATCTTTTCCTATCAGCTCTTCTACATAATCTGAAAGTCCAAAAAAGAAAGCGATGATGACACCAATTGTTCGCAAATGATTTTGACTGACACCAATTTTTAATAAATCACTAATCGATAATCGGAGTAATGGCGTTTCCTTTATTGAGGGAATAAAATCTGTAGTAGTTGAATCTTCTTCTTCCCTATTGGTGATGATCTCTTGACGATTACTCAAAATAAAACGGCGAATATCTTCGGCTTTTTCTTTACTCAAGGCTTTGATCGAAAATTCATTTCCTTTAGACCCTGCGGTATCGATATTTAAACTCACCACATTGAAAAACTGATGAATAATCGTCTGCGTAAAATTAATCGTTTGGATTCGATCAAAAGGAATATTGCGATTGGTTTTATTGAAAAAACCTTCCTTGATCACTAACTCTTCATTGTCTAAATGAAAATAAAAAGTCAAGTAAGAAATAAAAGATCGAATAGAAGACAGAAAAATAACACCAATACCAATTATCGTGATATAGTACTCAAATGTTTTTTCAGGATTGATAAAATAGAAAATAAATAAAGGCCAAATCGCTCGAATCATAGTACGAAACAAGCGCTGGAAAATAATGAGAATAGCTACCGGAGATTGTCGCTGCGGCTCATTTAATGGTAGCGAATTATTTTGGATCATGCTGGCCAGTTCGTTTGATGATGAACTCTTTGAGTTGTTGCGCTAACTCTCCTTGTAAACCAGGAATACTAAGATCACTGCTTTGTCCACCTGCGGTATAAATCTCTAAAGTATGCAAGTCAAAAGCTCGTTCAATGGGGCCTTGTTTGACTTCACAATGTTGGACTCGATTGAATGGAATAACAGTCGTTCTTCGAAAGACGACTCCCTTTCGGTGAATGATATCTTTTTCCCGTAAGGCATAACCCTGAATTTGATAAGATCGACGAACCAACCACATCGCTAAGACCAACCAAAGAAACCAAAAAATCAAAGAACCATACTGAAAGGCTAAATAGTTTCCTGCTTCAGAAAAATTAATCGTCCCTAATAATCCGCCAAGAAATATGGCGAAGAATATTAAATTTCCAATGTAAGATACTCTTGGATAGGCTGGTGATAATTGTTGATAATCGATGGTTTCCGTTTTGGGTAAGCCGTCGAGATCAATTTCCAGATTAGAGAAAATCATGCTGATGTTTTAGGCGTTGATGTGGGGTGTGTTAGTTGGTTACTGGTTGTTGGTTTTTCGTTGTTAGTTTCTAGTATCGAATAACTAATAACATGCAACCAACAACCAGTACTTTCATACTCTTCTAGCTTCCAAATTTTTGAACCCAATAGTTTGGAAACATTCCAACCGTTCCGATTTTATAACAAGCAACATACTTCCATTTAGGTTCCAACAAAGTTGTTCGGTGTCCTCTGTTGGGAATACCCTCATCAATCAAAAGCATGATGACCGATTCTCGAACAGAAGAAGGACCTGCTACTAAATTTTCATTGCCATCCGTCATAAAAGAACAAGCATTCTTAACTCGGTCCCAAGGCCACAAACCATCTCTTCCTTGATGATTGACATCACCTGTTGGTTTTTGATCATCGCCATGTCGCTTGGCAGCATTGAACAAACACTCTTTGGGTTCTAATTGAGATAGTTGGGAAAGTCCATTCAGTTGTTGAATTAATTCATCCACCACCGATTGAGAAATGGGGAAACCTCCAGTTGCTTTTTGATCCGCGACATATTCTCTCACGATTTTAACATAAGCACGAGGATTGGATCGCATAAGATTGATCTCATCTACCATCGATAATTCGGTAGCAGTCATATAGGACGCCGATGCTTTTCCTGAACCAGTATTCGTTGATGGAGTAGTGGTCGGATTGGTTCTGGTTGTAGGCGGATTATAAGTTGTTGGCGGATTGTAAGTCGTCGGAGGATTATAGGTGGTCGTTGGTGGATTGTAAGTTGTGGGCGGATTATAGGTCGTTGGTGGATTGTATCCACTACCGGTTTCATTTCCAGTATAGTTATAATTACCTTTTCCTGGATCATTATAAGACAATCGGTCGCAGCTACAATCTGATGAATAAATGATCGATCCCGGAGTACCTCTATCACTGTTGCCTAAAGCGTTGAATTCTCGAAACCGCTCTTCGGTATAACCATACAGGCGTGCTAGGCCAGCAATGGTTTCGCCAGCTCTAATGGTATGACGATTTCCAGCTTGTTTTTGCATGGAGGGTTGATAAGATGGTGTTGTATTATAAGAGTTGTTATTGTAGTTTGTATTATAATTATTACTATTACTGAATTCTTGAGGAGCAGGACTGCTTCCGCTGATTATAAGTTTTTCGCAACGCGATAATACTTTATCCATTGAAATATTATTCCATTGGCAAATTTGATCAATTGAAATACCATATTTTCGAGTAATACGATAAAGGGTTTCATTAGGTTGAACAACGTGTATTCCTGATTCTCGGCTGATTGGACATTGTCCATCCGCAGTGAAAAAAGAAAAAACAATAAAGAAAAGAATTCCCGTAGAGGTTTTCATAAATGGTAGTTTAAGTAATAAAATGTTTGTTTATTTTTAGCATTGTATACATTAAGACACAACAAAACTAAATAAAAAATTAACTTAGGAACATGTAATTAATAAACTATAACAAAGGAAAAAGAATATTCCAACTGTTATCAATTATTGTTTTCATGATCCCATGTTTAAATTAAGGTAGATTAATTAGAAAACTCAAAGATTTTAAGCTTTCTTTCTCTCATTAGGTGGAGTGTTGCCTGAAAGTGTGTGATAAAAAGGCTTTACGAAAATACAATTATCCTTTTGGAAAATGAAAATTTATTATGTCTTATTTATTAGAATAGAAGGATTGAGCTTGTTGGTATTTGAGCTTTTTATAATATGATTTAGATTAAGTACAAAAATCACTATAAAAGCAGGGTAACAAGTCTATTTACAAAATGAAGGAACAATGTATGTAATAAAAGCAAAAAAATATTTAATAGGTAATCTAGTTATACTGAT
>CAYTVR010000068.1:24296-29900 GCA_964441245.1 uncultured Saprospiraceae bacterium
GGTCAAGATGTTTATTTTACCAAAGCTTGTTCTCCTTATTATTTATATGATAGTTTGATTATCAATGAAGGACAGCGCTTGATTTTTTCTCCTGGAGCAGAATTGTATTTGGATCCTGCTGTTCATATTAAGGTTGGAGGTGATATCATTATTTCTGGAACAGATGAAGAGCCGGTGAAATTATTGGCGATGAATGATGAGCTAGGTTGGAAAGGTATGTGGATCAGACAAGTTGCAGGGCAATTCAAGATGGAACATACGGTGATTAGAAATGGATTGATTTTATCTACTGCTCCGATCAATCATGTGAGTCACTGTACTTTTGAGAACAGTAGAAATTTAGACTACTTTGATGCCGTATTGCGGCTAAAAGGAAGGGAGGCCTTAATTAGAAATTGTAGTACTTATAGTAATCAAAAAGGAGAAGGTTTTTTGATTCATGAAGCGATTGATCCAATAGTCGAAGATTGTTATTTTTATAAAACGTCAGATGCTGTGGAATTAATTAGTGCCACTAATGGGATTGTTGCGAATAATTTATTTGAAAAAAGTGGAGGTGATGCGATCGATTTGAATCATTGTAATGGAACGATAATAGAAAATAATTTTATCAATCAAACCATCGATTGTGCCATTGAAATTAGTAGTGAAGGATTTGGTCCCTGTAGCAATTTAATTATTCGTAGAAATATTTTTGCCCGCTGTGATCGAGGAGTACTCATTCGGCAAGGATCCAATGGCCTTTTTGAAAACAATACGATTTACGATTCCAGAATTGCCTTTGTACTCGGAGGCGAAACCAATTTTGGCGCAGCCAGTCAAGCGACTATTATTAATACCATTTTCATGGAAAATGAAACCACCATAACCGCTAATCCTCAAGATGAGGTGACGGTGCATTATTCTTTAAGCAAAGAAGTTTTGTTAGATGGAATTGGGAATATTATGGATGATCCATTACTGAAAGCCCCAATGGAGAATGATTTTCAATTGATGGAAGCCTCTCCATGTATTGATGCCGGATCACCTGATAGTCCATTTGATCCTGATGGAACAAGAGTGGATATTGGCGCTTTTTATTTTGAATAATAGTCTGGAGTAGAAGCTTATGATTCTTTAACCATATATTGTATGAATAATCTTAATTATGGTTTTCTCATAAAAATGGTATTAGACAATATTGAAGTACAGCCAAACAAAAGGTGATAAAGGTAAGACACAAAAAGGCTAGTATTACACAATCATATGCTAGATTTTTTTTGTGCTCTTTGTTACTTTGTAGTTCAAATAAATTTTATGAGAAAGCCCTACAATCTTAACAGAATTCATTGTTAGAAAAGTATATTTGTTATATCTTTACCTTCCACCTCGAATAAATCATAACTTATTTTCATTTTTTATTACGAACCCAATTCCCTAATCATGAATAAAATATTCAAGACCCTCTTAGTTATTTTTGTCTTATTTATCACCCAGATTTCCTTTGCCGGAGAAGGTATGTGGTTACCTCATCTTTTAAGATCGCTCAATGAAGCGGAGATGAAAGGCTTAGGAATGAAAATGAGTGCGGAAGATATCTATAGCGTTAATAAAGGAAGTTTAAAAGACGCGATTGTTCATTTCAACGGAGGTTGTACTTCCGAAATTATTTCTGCTTCTGGACTTTTATTGACCAATCACCATTGTGGCTATAGCCAAATTCAATCTCATTCTACCGTAGATAAAAACTATTTAAAAGATGGATTTTGGGCGATGAAACAAAGTGAAGAATTACCAAATGCTGGTTTGTATGCCACTTTTATCGAACGGATTGAAGACGTGAGTGAAGCAATTTTGACTGGAGTGACCGATAAGATGAGCAATAAAGAAAGACAATCGCAAATCGATAAAAATATTGCGGCACTTAAAAAAAATACAAAAGTAGCGGATTACGAAGAGATCATGGTCAAGCCATTTTATAAAGGGAATCAATATTTTCTTTTTGTTACCAGAACGTATACGGATGTACGATTGGTAGGTGCACCGCCGGAGTCTATTGGAAAATTTGGATCAGATACAGACAATTGGGTTTGGCCGCGACATACTGGAGATTTTTCTTTGTTTCGAATTTATGCAGGACCAGATAATTTACCAGCAGAATACAGCGACGATAATGTACCATTTAAGCCTAAGCATTTTTTACCCATTTCTGTAGATGGAGTAGCGGAGGGTGATTTTACCTTAGTTTTCGGATTCCCTGGAAGAACGAATCAATACTTGCCTTCTCCGGCGGTAGAACAATTGGTCGACGTGATCAATCCTGAAAGAATTGCCATTCGGGATCATGCATTAAAAATCATTGATGTAGAAATGAGAAAGGATGAAATGGTTCGACTTCAGTACGCTTCAAAATTTGCAAGAGTGGCGAACTATTGGAAAAAGTGGATTGGTGAAAGTCAAGGTTTAAAGTCAACCAAAGCCATTGATAAAAAGAAAAAAGTGGAAGCTGAATTTCAAGAAAAATTGAAAACCAAAAAAGCTTGGAGCCAAAAATATGGCAACTTGTTGAGCGATTTTGAAGAACGATATACGGAGATAGAACCTTACGCATTGAGTCGTGATTATTATGGAGAAGTAGTCAATCGGAATATAGAGATTATGAGAATTGTCACTTACATGAATCGTTTGGTGACAAGATTTGAAGAAAATGGAGAAACTGCTTACCAAGATTATAAGGGGCGATTGAGCAATTACCTCAAAGGTTTTTATAAAGATTATCAACCTAGTATTGACCAAAAAGTATTTGCTGATTTGATGGATATGTACGCAGAGGAAAAAGGAATCAAAGGGGTTGCTAAGCCAATCGTAGAATATAAATTTCAGCGAAAGCTAAAAAGTACAGAAGCATTGGCGAAGTACCTATATGAAAATTCTTTTATTCCTAATGAAGCAGCCTTATTCAAAACCTTGGATTTGAAACCAGAAGAAGCCATCGCTGCCATCCAAAAAGATCCTTTTTACACTTTTGGAAATGATTTGAAAAAAGCATACGATGAAAAAGTAAGTGCACAATATGACGAACTTTCTGGTCAGATTGCTGATCTACAAAGATCTTATATGGCTGCTCTAATGGAAGTTTTTCCAAACCGTAGGTTTTATCCAGATGCCAATTCCACAATGAGGGTTACCTATGGTCAAGTCAATGGTTATCAACCCAGAGATGCGGTGACTTATACGCCAGTGACTTACTTGGAAGGGGTGATGGAAAAATATAAGCCAGGTGATTACGAATTTGATGTTCCTCAAAAATTACAAGAACTATACGATAGTAAAGATTATGGCACTTATGGTGAAAAGGGAAAAATGCCCATTTGCTTTTTAGGCTCCAATCATACCACTGGTGGAAATTCAGGAAGCCCTGCAATCGATGCATACGGTAACTTGATTGGACTCAACTTTGACCGAGTTTGGGAAGGAACGATGAGTGACATTAATTATGATAAAAGCATTTGTCGCAATATTATGGTTGATGTGCGATACATACTTTTTATTGTGGATAAATATGCAGGAGCCGGACATTTGATTAAAGAAATGAAATTAGTACATCCCAAGAAGAAGCTCTATCAAAAAGCAGACATGAAAATAGATAATAAATCAAAAAAGAATCAATTTCAAAGAATAGAGAAGAATTAAGGAATATGCAATTAATAATTTGTAACAAAGGTGAGAATTTGTTTTTTCTTTAATCAAGGCAAAAAACATAGACGATGCAGGGCATCGGCGAGGCTTTTTAACGCTGAGTAAAGTAAAAAGAAAACTCAAACTGTTATAAGTTATTATTTTCATGTTCCTTAACATAAAAAATTCAATGAGCTCTTGGAGCATTACAAACCAGAATTTGCCCAGCGAATTCTGGTTTTTTTATACGCTAAAAGAAAATAGTTGAAACCAATAAAAGACCATGTTTGTTGTCTTTCTTTATATATTAATGAAGGAATATGTGTCAAATATTTAGTGTGAATACACATGTTGTCAGTGTGAAAGGCATGTTTTTTGTTATTTTAATGGTCAAAGAAATTACTCCTTAAAATCAAATCTATGTTTATGAAATTAGCGAATCGTTTTTGTGCAGTGCTAGCACTATTATTGACTCTTCCGTTGTTTTCTTTTTCTAATACCAATTTACCTGTTTCGGTTTCATTTGATTTTTTTACACAAAAGTTAAATGTAAAATATGATCCAGACATGTTTGTAGATGATGATGTTTGTATCAAACAAAAATGTTTTAAGCGTTTTTATGTTGCTATGGAGAAAAAGCCGTACAAAGAGTTATTGAAAAATTTACAAGAGCATCAAAAGCAATTGAAATTAAATGATTGGTTGACTTATAAAATGACCAAAATGGCTGTCAACGAAATCTTGAAAAAAAGTAAAGATGAATTGCAGAAAGGTTTTACGACC
This sequence comes from uncultured Saprospiraceae bacterium, assembly GCA_964441245.1. Classification (GTDB taxonomy): domain Bacteria; phylum Bacteroidota; class Bacteroidia; order Chitinophagales; family Saprospiraceae; genus JALZUU01. The sequence continues at coordinate 28,737 of CAYTVR010000068.1, forward strand.
TGGTTTTTATTGAACGAAATGGGTTATGATATTCGTGTCGCAGTGACCGATCAAGGAGATCCATATTTGTTTGCTAAGACAGAAGAAGAAATGGGGACGGTACCTTCTTTTACAGATGATGATCACAAATTTGTTAATTTGACGGCTGTAGATTTTAAGGTCAATACCAAAAGGGTTGAATTGTATAGACCTGAGTTTATTGCGAACCGGAAAGGAGATAATTTCCAATTCTATTTTACATCTGCTCCTGAAGTCAAAGCAAAAACAGTCAAGAAAAGTGTCACCTTCACTTACAAGGATAAAGAATATACCTTAGATTTTAAAGTAGATCAACTCTATGCAGAAGAGATGGCCAATTATCCACAGGTTGGGCCAATGGGTTTTATGAATGCACCTTTATCCGCAACGACTCAATCTACTTTGTTGCCGGAGTTACAAAAGATGATGGATGGAAAATCCAATGAAGAAGCTTTAGAAGTGTTAGTGGCTTTTACGCGAACAGGATTCAAATATAAATCTGATTGGAATATTTATGATGACGAACATCCGATGTTTGCAGAAGAGGTTTTCTTAAGTGAGTATTCTGATCACGAAGATCGAAGTGCCTTACTTTACTTTTTAATAAAAGAAATGTTGGATCTACCGATGATTGTGATTACACATTACAATTTTAATACAACGATCGGTGTAGAACTAGAAGGCGAAATCAAAAGGCCATATGAACACAAAGGAAGAAACTATGTGATCTGTGATCCTATGAAACCAACAAGCACCAGCGCGATCGGAAAATGGCCCAATGGGATGACCAACAATACCGCAAAAGTAGTTGGCATGTACCGCTAATAAAAAATAATCCAATTTCAATAAAAAAAGGATTGAATGATTACGATGGTGATCATTCAATCCTTTTTTTATTGTGTTAGTGGATTGTAGTACGATCATAGTTTCATTTAATTTCAGCAACCAGCAGAACTAACTTAAAATCAATATTTCCCACCTTTCTTCCTAAATTTTCATATAAAATTCTTTGGTTAGGATCATGAAAACAATAACTAATAACAGTTTGAATTTTCTTTTTCCTTTACTCGTCGTTAATCCCGCTTTATGAGCGCATGCGGGTGAACCTTAATTTTACAAATCGAGTGATTTACGTTAAAAGTGGCG
>CAYTVR010000069.1:0-29852 GCA_964441245.1 uncultured Saprospiraceae bacterium
AATATCCAATATCCAATATCCAATATCCAATATCCAATATCCAATATCCAATATCGAGTAACCAATCACTAATAACCAAAACACAATGACTGTTCAAGAATGGACTTTTTTAATAGTAGGATTGACTTTTACATTATACATCGGAGTTGCTATATGGGCACGAGCAGGTTCGACCTCAGATTTTTATGTAGCCGGGGGAGGCGTTCCACCCATATTAAATGGAATGGCCACTGCAGCAGATTGGATGTCGGCAGCTTCTTTTTTATCAATGGCTGGTTTGATCTCCTTTATGGGATACCAGGGAATGCAATATCTTTTAGGATGGACGGGCGGATATGTATTGTTAGCATTATTGTTGGCGCCTTATTTACGGAAGTTCGGAAAATTTACCGTTCCTGATTTTATTGGAGAACGATATTATTCTCAAACCGCAAGATTGGTTGCAGTGATCTGTGCGCTTTTTGTTTCCTTTACTTATGTCGTCGGACAAATGAAAGGAGTAGGAGTAGCTTTTTCTAAATTTTTGGAAGTAGATTTTTCTGTAGGTATTATGATCGGAGTAGGTATCGTTTTTTTCTATGCCGTTTTGGGCGGAATGAAAGGAGTGACCTATACTCAGGTTGCGCAATTTTGTGTATTGATTTTTGCTTATCTCGTTCCAGCAATATTTATTTCAGTGTTGATGGTGGACAATCCGATTCCTCAATTTGGATTAGGAAGTACATTGTCAGATGGAACGTATCTTTTAGATAAATTAGATGCTGTTTCACTTGAACTGGGCTTTGCGGAATATACTTCGTCTCATAATGGAAAGGTAGATTTATTTTTTGTAACAGCTGCCTTGATGTTGGGTACGGCTGGTTTACCTCATGTGATTGTTCGATTTTTTACGGTACCTAAAGTGAGAGATGCGAGAAAGTCAGCAGGCTGGGCTTTGATTTTTATAGCCATTCTTTATACCACTGCACCAGCGGTAGCTGCCTTCGCAAGAACCAATTTGATTAGTACAGTTGACAATAAAAATTATAGCGACATGCCTTCTTGGTTTAATAAGTGGGAAACAACAGGTTTGCTAAAATTTGAAGATAAAAATGGAGATGGCAAAATTCAATATTATAATGATAAAAATGCGGAATACGTTTCTTCTGTTGCTGCTGCAAAAGGTTGGAAAGGAAGTGAATTGACCGTAGATAAAGACATTATGGTTTTGGCGAATCCTGAGATTGCCAATTTACCAGCGTGGGTAATTGCTTTGGTCGTTGCAGGAGGTTTGGCGGCAGCCTTATCAACAGCTGCAGGATTATTATTGGTTATCGCTTCATCCATTTCACATGATTTATTAAAAAAATGGTTGCGACCAGATATCACTGAAAAAGGAGAATTATTAGCTGCACGGATCACCATTGCTTTTGCCGTAATCATTGCTGGATACTTTGGTATCAATCCACCAGGATTCGTGGCTCAAGTCGTGGCTTGGGCATTTGGATTAGCAGCAGCTTCCTTTTTTCCAGCCATTATTTTAGGCATTTTTTCAAAAAGAATGAATATGCAAGGAGCGATCTCTGGAATGGTAGCAGGACTTGTTTTTACCGGTGCGTATATCATTTATTTTAAATATGGAGGAGGAACTCCGGATCAATATTGGTTTGGTATTTCTCCGGAAGGAATTGGTACATTAGGTATGTTACTCAACTTCGTCGTGTCTATTGTGGTCTCAAAAATGACTCCACCACCTCCAATAGAAATACAAGAGTTAGTAGAAAATATCAGAGTACCTTCAGGAGCGGGAGCAGCACAAGTACATTAGTGGGTCGTGACTAAAATAGGACCAACGTATTCATAAAATTTACTACGGAAATCTATTTCTGAATATTCAATCTACAACAAACTCCTTTGATATTTCTTAAAATGTCAAAGGAGTTTGATTTTCGTTGATGATAAAAAAAGAATTTTTTTGAAAAGACCCAACCTTTTGGCTACATAAGTCAGTCTAACTTATAAAATAAGCCATTATGAAAAAATATATACTTTTCTTTTTATTTACTACTTTTTTTCTTCCAAAGGTTAATTTTGGATGTTCCTGTCTTTCTCCTTCAACTTTTTGTGAAAGCATTACCAATTCCAATGGCAACATTCGTCCTGAAGTAATTCTTAGAGGTAAATTTTTTTCCAACTTTTCTGGAGAACATAAGATTGAAGTTAATCAATTAATTTATGGAAACATCAGTCAACGTGAACTGACTCTTGTATATGGACAATATTCGCTTTTCTTTCAAAACCTAGAAGATGGAAATGAATATATTTTTGCTTTAAATTTGGCTAATGATCGCTATACATTATTGGGTTGCGCTATAAGTTTTTTGAAAATTGATAATGGAATGGTAAGTGGGAAAATTACTCCAGGTATAGATAGAATGGATTACGGCGACATAATTGATTTGAAAGATTGTGGAAATGCCTTTGATCTTATTTCTTTAGAAAAAAATATATTATTATTTCCAAATCCAACAGATGGTAGTATAAAAATCAGAAACCTCAGTTCTGAGATTTCATTAGAACATGTTCAATTTAAAATATTTGACATGATAGGAAAAGAATTGTTCGCAGACATGCAAAATGTCATCCTTTTACCTGAGGATAATTTAAAAATTGATATTGAACATTTTCCATCAGGAGTATACATCATTGAGTTTTCAGCTAACTTTACTGAAAGGATATTTAAAGTTGTAAAACAATAATTTCTTTTTTTGTATTAAAGAGGTGTAGCTTGAAAATTAAAATCATAAATGATCCTTCAAAATCTAAAAGGGTAGGTCATTATTTTCCTACCCTTTAAATAAAACAGTTCTTTCAACTACACTTTTTACCTTTGAATTTTATTTTTTATGCGCTTGTATCAGGCTTAATTTAGCTTCACCTCCTTATCTCCAACTGATTCTTTTCTTTTTGAATAGACTTTGACTTTGTATACTAGAGAAAAAATATCTTGTTCTTTTTCAGATTCTGTAAAACTGAGATTTTCTGAACCTTTAACCGATCCTACTTTTTTCCATTTTTGGCTTTTTCCTTTTTTAAAAATTTGATAATTTATTTCCTCTCTTTTATCGGAGTAGTCCCAATTCAGCTGCATCTTTTGATTTACATCATCGTATGACAAAGATAAATTTTCAACAGGCAAAAGGTAATTCATCGGATAGGTTTTAGCCAATAAAGGATTTGAAAATGGAGATAAATTACCACTTTCATCGATGGCCCGAAGCTGATAAGCATAGGTAACATTATTGAGCACCGTTGTGTCAGTATAGCTATTTCTACTTGGTGACAGTTCTTGATGTAACTTAAATGCTGCTGCGGTTCCTTCTTCTTTTCTATACAATTGCATGGCCATTACATCGGGACTTGAACTAGGAATAATAGATAATTGAATGTACTGCTCCGTCGTAAGGTAGGCTTCAAAAAGAGGCGTTACTGGGGGAATGGTATCCGGTCTTGTAATTTTAAATGGAAGAGAAGCAAGAGAAAGATTAAAGTGTTCGTCCAATGCAATGACTTTATAATAGGCATGTTTGGTCAGTGTGTTGAGGGCAAGCGTATCGTAATAAATAGTATCCAAACGACTTAGATTATCCGAAAAACTTTCATAAAAAAGTGAATACTCATGGTCTTTTGAATTGGCTTTGAGTATCCGATAACCCATTAAATCCAATTCACGATTGGCTGCTAAAGTCAACGTTACTATCCCACTAGTATCGATTGTTCCACTTAGAATTTCTGGTTGATTTGGAGGAATCGAATCAACTAAGGTGACAAGGGCAACCATTGAAGTGTTGACATTATCTGAATAATCTATGGCTTGGACAACGTAGTAATTCTGACTGCCTTTTATAAAATTTTCGTCAATATAAGTTCTTGTATTCGGATCAAGAACCTGGTTATTTATTTTCTCAAAGGGACCATCAATTTTTTGAGACCGACCTATCATAAAACCTTTTAAATCATTATTGTTCGAAGGTGGCATGGTCCAAGTTAAGGCAACTTCGTTAGGGCTGCTATTTTTAGGAAGTTTTAAAATGGGCTTTTGAGGAGGTGTCAAATCCTTAGGCCTTAATTTTATTGTTCCGATTAACATTTCATCTGCAAAGGGACTATTTCCCATGACTTGATAATAGTAATCTTGATTATTGCTTAGACTGTCTTCCGCAAAACCCATAAAATCTTCTCCTCTATAATTCGCTGGTTTACTGTTAAGTAAAGGGACTTTTGTTATCTTTTCATATGGCCCATTTTCTGTAGTTGACCGATAGACCTGATAAGCACTGAAGAATTGATTGGATTCCCATTTCAACAAAATTTCCTGGTCACCTTCTTTTGAGAATAATTTAGTGGTATACTGATTTTTATCAAATGGCTGAACAGTCACTTTCGTGAAATTCTCTTCGACGATATAATTGCCGGGATTGTTTTTTAGTCGAATCCGGTAGACATAAGTTGCTCCACTTTTGACATTTACATCTGTAGTACGGACTCCTAAAGCATAAGCTGCATCACGAGCTTGAGTCGCCAAAAGCATGGAAAAACCAAACTGTACATCAAGTGAATTTTTACCTTCGCTTAAACTATTTAAACCATTCCCAAACGGATTAGGATAATCGTTGGCCGAAAGATCATTTTCTTCAATCACCTTCAATAAAATTCCAGAAAAATATACTTGTTCTGCTCCAATATCTTCTTCATCATGTGTTCCAAAATAAGATTCGAATTGTGATCTAGTCCAAGGTTTAAATGGAGAACCGCCAATAGGGGCATACTCTAGATTTTGAAAATTAGAAGTATTAGAATTGACAACGGCTCTTTCAATAACATAACCTTCCCGATTCGCTAATAACCAAGCTACTGGTTTATCAACTGTCCAAAATAACTCTACCGAATCGGCATGAGGTCGCGCAACTATTCTAGTATTGACTACCAATGATTGTGATAATTCTGCTTGATCAATTTGTCCGTTTAGTGTAAAACAATTAATGACGAATATTAGTAAGAGATAATTATATTTTTTCATTTTTTTTATTTTAAAATTCATTTGAATCATAAGTTTAGGCTTACAATTTAGTTACCTATGTTCCTTATTCCTTGAACTGGTGTGTTGCTTTCGTTGGATTGAGTAAGAACCATTTTGCCCGTACGGAAATTGACTGTTTTAGATTGAATAATGACCTGATTGTTTTTGTCTTTTGCAGGTAACCAATTATTGCCATCATATTCGTACAATACGGCATTGATCTCAAATCGGTAATCTGTATCTTTGTCTAATCGATTGATAATAGGTGCGGGTGGGGGAGGTAAATCTCCATAATCTGCACCTGAATCAGTAGGTGTTGTATTGCCCGGTTGGTAGGGCGTATTTAATATTGTGCCAGGCAGCGCATCAGTCATATTTGCACCTAATCCGGAAGTTGGAACATTTGTATTCGTTGGAGTTGAAAGTCCAGGAGACAACTCGGTATTGAGTGCGCTTGTTTGATCAGCTTGGGTAGCAGAAGGAGCACCTGTATTAGTAGCTGGACCTTCTGTATTGGTCGGTGAAGCTAGGCTTGTTTGCGGATTCCCTTGATTGGATGCATTGGTCGTTGTACCTGAAATGGTATTGATATATTCATATTGCCCCATCATGTTAATTCCTTGATCATAGAGTGGAACATTGGTGGCAACTCCCTCGACAATTTTGGATAGGGTAGGCGTATATCTCGCTTGAAAAGTACGATAAATGATTGTCCCATTACTTTGTTGCTCTGCAACGTCGAATGCTTGATTGGGCACAAAGCCATATTGTGCTTTTAAACTGGTCGTTTCCAATATTTCATTTCCGGATGGTTCTAAATGTACGATTAATTGTTGTTGATTATTCGCAGCGGCATCTTCTTGTTGGAAAGCTACTGCATTGCCAATTGGAGATTGACTACAGGAATTACCCACTTTAAAGTCTGCATGATAAGAACCACTTAATCCCACGATGTTATAATTTAGATCCAATCCACCTTGTAAATAAGTAGGTCGAGGAAATGCACCATTTGCCCAAACACCAAAACCTGCTCTACCAATGTTAAAGTATTTTCCGTAAGGATAATTTTTACAACAATAAAGGGCACAGACTTGTCCGCATCCGCCGGTCACCCCTTTTGCTCTAGCAAAAAATCCTAAACTGAAACCGCCATAAAGAGCTACTCCGCCTTTTGCATACCAGCCATTTAAACCTGTAATACATCCCGGACTATATTCCATCAAACTCAGGTTTAACTCTCCTCCGATGCTGTAAGAATAATTAGCGCTCAGTCTTCCGACTAAATGTTTGTTTCCGCTATCTCCACTAGTAAAACCAGTTCCAAAAGCCATCCCGCTTCCAGAAGTTGTACTGCTGTTGACCACTGTTGCACTATTAATATTTCCTAAACGACCTCCTTTTGTAGCTGCTGCATATCCATTAATCGTTCTCTGCATAAAAGTTGGTGGCGCATAAATATCATTGCCAAACATAATATAGGAGTAAGTTGAAATACCGAAGACCTTAATCGTATTTGGATTTCTCGGCTCTCCTGCTTTGAAGTACCATTTATTGGTTTTTCCATTGATGTAAAAAGACAGTCCGACATCATTTGGGGTAGTAATAGGAGGGCGATTAATATTCACCGCAGCTCCCATATAAAATTCTTTAGTTGGAAAATCGTATTGTGCGACTACAGTTCCTTTTACAATCGCATCATTCCGTTTGTAGAATCCAGCACCGACATAAAAATCTCCGTCAAATCGTAGAAAAGTCATTCCGCCAGTACTACTAAATTCTCCTGCTATTCCTACATCCGCATTAAACGATTCTTCTTTTGGCGTGGTCGCCATAACACCTTCTACCCGGAAACCAAAAGGTATATTTGGGTTGGGAAGAAAAGTCGCTCCAGTACTTGTTGAAGATTGGATACTTCCTAGATTTGCTGAACTGATATTCACGGTAGCATAATCCGCTTCCATGTGTCGATAAGCTGATGCTCCAAATCCGCGGAAAGCTAATCCAGGTAAAAAGACGAGACCGGGTGGTGGCAATATTGCTTTGGCTTCCGCTTTCCAGTATCGATATCTAGTTGAACTATTGTAATCGGTGTTTCCAAAAAAGGCACCTACGCTGACTGCCGTTTTTAAGGAATTAAATTCAGCATTAATATCTCCTTTTAGACCATCTCCCCAAACTGGATCATCACTGATGAAGTGAATCGTACCATCCATTTTGATTGCGGGTAAATGAGCGTAAATATTAACTGCTGATAAGCTTGCTCTTTTAAACTTCGGTTGAATTCTTTGACCTGGAGGTTTGACAAAAGCACCGATCATTTCGAAGGTGGTTCTTCCGCCGATTCTTTCTTTATCCAAATTGATGATGGCATCGACCGCAAAGCCACCTGCCCAAAGTTCTCCTGGACCAGTTGATTTCATTACGGGGTTAAATTCCTCTAAGGTGACCGGAAATTTGAAAAACTGTTTTTGTGGACTTGTTAATTCCCATCTGCCATGATTAAAGGCCATCGTACCACTATTATATTGAAGTTTAAGATTTTGGAATGAGGTTTGAAAATCAAGACCGGTCAAATTTCCAACTCCGGTATTTTCTATGGTGCCAGGCAAATCTATAATTCCATTAAGTAATATTTTAAAAGAAGTTTGCTTTTCTGTGAGCACTAAATCCATTGATGAAGTATTGTAAATAGAGAGCTCCCCATCGGCAAAAAATTCAGAACGGATGGTATCATCTGGCTGTACATTAAAGGTGAATCCATCAAAGCTTCCCTTTTTCCCTGTTCCAAATAAACCTTTATAGGTGAAAGAATTGGCCAAATCATCATCCGTAATTGGGACGAGAATTTTCCCCGTCATATATGCAGTGGTGAGTGCACTATTGACCATATTGATTTTAACCTGATCAATGCTAGCGCCAAGATCTGCAATGTTGGCCTCTGGATAATTGATTACATTGTTGGCCAATAATTCACCGGTTATTCCATCTCTTTTATTAATGATCCAATCATTGAGATTCACTTCAACTCTTCTGTTGGTATCTGCAAAAGTGGTGAACTTTTTAGGAAAGGTAAGTTTGGCATTTTTCAACCAAAAACCAGTGAATTGATCGCTTCGATCTCCAGTAAAGTTGCTCGGAAATTTCATTTGAAAAGCATTTCTAACAGAGGACTTATCAAAGGTCATTTCAGTAACCGTTAATTCTAAACCGTTAATATCGGTGACGGCACTTTTAGGTAAGTTGAGCATCACAATCCAATCATCCCAGTTACAAACTTCTGTTTGAACATTGGTACTTACCTTATTCCCTAAATCTGGTATTGGGGTCAACCATTTTCGAGGCATTTCAAAATCAGCATCCACTCTAAAACACCAATCAAGTTTTTTCCCACAAGTATGTGTCCAGTTGACACCCGTGCCTAAATTACCACTACCTTTTTGATTAAATTTAATAGCAAACCAATCTGGATCGTCGGTATTATTTTGAGTGGTATAATAAATTGTTTGTGGAGAAATGATTTCAAATCCTCCTGAGCCACCATTGGCAAATGGATTGATCGGTCCTTTGCTGGTGTAGGTAATATTGGTTGCTTCAAAACCAAGCACATGCTCATCTTCGGTATCGATGTCATAGGCGGCGATAGCACTTAAAGTATTACGGTCTGGTGTAAATCTAAAACCAGTTATGGCGATGGTATATCCCTCTGCATTGTTTACTCCAAGCGGGACTTTGACGGGTTTGACTTGCTCTTGTGCTTTTCCAGGAAGACCAACAGGACGTTTAATCGTTTTAATTACCCAAGCTTCAACATCTCTAATCAGTGTTGTCGTCCAAGTATATCGCATCGCCATATTGATGCCCCATTGTTGCGGATAAGTCGGTGCTTTTTCATCTACTTCAGCCCATATTTCGCCTTCGCATAACTGGTCTTGATCATTGATTTTTATGTTAGAAAATTCCACTGCTACATCGGTCTGTAACCAAGGAAAATCTACTTTTCCTTTTCCACTTAAATTGGAGGCATTACCACTTGGATCTGCGGTCAATTCCATTTCAAAACCGCCACATAGATAAATGATATTACCGGGCGCATAAGTTTTGGTAGACATTTGATCACAATTGGAATTACATTCCACGAATGAACATCCACTTAGTCTTTCTTCTCTACATTTAGTCTTCCAACATTTGGTGTTATCTGCATTGGTGACATATACCGTATGGCAAATATTGTGTTTGATGGTTCTAGTAAAAGTTTTTTGAAAGGTATCTTTTTTACTTTTATAGTCTCCATCCAAAAACCATTTGACACTATCTATTGTTGCTCCATTTTTGGCTTTAGCTTTGCTAATAAAGGTATAAGTACCCGTAGATTTGTCTGAAAGGAATTTACTGAAATTGGCAGTAGCATCACAATCAAATTTTATGTTAACGGTCTTACATTTTTTACATTCTTCTTCCACGCCTCGGTTGTCGAAAGTATAAATAAGACAAACTTCATATTGATCTGCTTGTCTATAATTATATAGTTCTTTGTCCATGTTAGCGGAGCTTTTACCATCACCCATTTCCCATCTAAAGCTGGAACTTGGTTCCCATTTAGAATCGATGGTACTCGTATTTTCTAGACTGATTTCTAGATTATCTTTGGTGTAAGTGAAGTCTATAGTGTTTTCTTTACAGGAATTTTGTTCAGCTAATCCAACATTCAAGCAGAATTCGGATCTACATTTATAATCCGTAAAATTATCTTCATACCTGTAAATAAATTCATTACGTATACAAATTTGCGCTGGAATGTCTTCTTCTTTATCGTATCTAAAGGAGGCATTATCCTTATTGTTTACAATTTCTTTAAATACTCCATTTCCCCAATCTATAGAAATAGTTTCTTTAACATCACCCCATTTGAATCCAGGTTTTCTACACCTATTTTGAAATTCATTGTTTTTGATTAGTCGATCCAAAATATAAGTAAGTGGATCATCATCATCAATTGTGTAATTAGTTTTAACCTTAACATTTTGCAGATCGCAATTACATTGAGTTATAATTTCTTCCTCTTCCTCTTCCTCTTCCTCTTCTTCTTCAGGAGTTGACTCGTCCTCAGGTGTCGGTTCTCCCTCTGGACTTGGTTCCTCTTCAGGAGTCGATTCTATACTAAAAGTTCTTAATCCAGCCCATCCGTTATATCCATTGTCTTCTCCGATAATGTCTCCATCCATGTCCTTAGCCTGAACTCCCCAGATATAAGTTTTGTCTTCACTCATTGGAGCATATTGATTGGTGTACAAGAGATTGGTTTGTCCGATCAAATCTATTTCTTCAAGCGAAAAATTTCTTAAGAAAGCGGTATATAAATCCGTTTCTCCAGCTTGCAATTCGACAATCTTTAATTGATAAGTTACACCCGATAGTGGTGGAATAATTGGACTCCAAGAAAAATTAACAAGCTGATTAATGTTAGTTGTAAAAGCTTGTGATGGCGTCAATAATCTAGGAATTTGATAATCCGTAATTGTAAACGGCCGACATTGTTCGGGGGACAGGACAATAGCGGTGTTCGTAGGATCAACTAATTCAACACAAAGCATATAAAAACCAGCTGGTAATTTCCCTGTTTGGCTATAGGTCTGTGCGATACTATTGTCCACGATATCTATCGCAGCAGGAGGGATGATGTCTTCCACAAAATGTATAGAGGTATTATTCCCATCAATAGTTTGTGTGGGTAATTGATTTAGTTTGATTCTGGCTACTAGGCTTCCATTTTTTCGAATGCTTGCTTTGATTTTGTAATCAATGCTATTGGAAGACGTGTTCATTACCGTTATCATAACAGTGTTGGGATTCGCTGCCCATTCTAATATTTTTGGAGACGGATTTGAATCTACATTCAGTGTCATCATCAATTGAGCATTGCTGGTTACACTATAAAAAAGAAATAAAATTATTGAAAAATATTTTGATGCTTTCATTTTGATTCTATTAAAAATTACAAGTTAAGTTTGTCGAAAAGAGTGTTTCGTTATAGGCTTTTAAGGGATCTGTATCGTTCGAAAACTGATTGAAGAAACCTGAGAAATTCAGATTAATATTTTCGTGCATTTGCCAACCGATTGATGGACGGATAATGAATTGTGTATTGGTGAATAGTTGGTCAAAATGAGTGGTATTGTATCCGAAGCGTGTAGATATTTTAAGTTTAGGTTTATCGATTTTGTAGGATAGATTACAAGAGAGTGCTAGGATATCAAGGTCCCTAATGATCTGATTGTTAAATATTCTATTGCCTGTGAGCGTTAACGAAAATTTATTTTTTTGGAAAGAATAACTTGCCAAGTAGCTATTGGTATTGTTATTATTATTGATTCCTGTCACGACATTCAAATCTTTGAAACTTGCATTGTTATAAGATAGGACGATGATGTTATTAATAGTTCCGGTCTTAAAATTTATATTGGCTGCAATACTCCAGTTTTCTGAAATAAAGTTGACTTTTAAAGTATCATCTTCTATTCCATTTTCTAAACCGAAATTGGTGTAATTACCATTTAAGTTTAAATGTTTACTGATCGCTAGATTGCAATTGGCTGAGATTAATGCGTTGGTGGTTTGATTTAATTTGGTATCAGAAATATTATTCTGCCTATATCCCAATTCACCATTTAGTATCATTTTATTTTTAAAAAGATGAATCCGAGGAGATATCGTGATGTCCTGAATATCTGATTCTTGAAAAGGAAAACCCAATGATTTGAATCCTGCGCCTAGATGTTTGAAATTAAGACTTAGACCAAAATTGGTGGAGTTAAAAGCAAATTTTGAAACGGCTCCAAAATCACTGAAGGTGCCTATTTTTGGAGGCATTAAGAAATTGATAAAACTTAGTGCTGTGCTACTGGTATCTTCTAAGGTCTGTTCTAAACTATTCGGTGTGAAAATACTTCCAGCCAATTCGCCAGTTAAAGAGAGTTTTGAAGAGAACTTTAATTCAAAATTAGAGGATAACAAGGCGTTTTCTTCTGGTCCTAAATTCTTAGATTCGATGAAATCTTCTGGTATGTCTTCGGCCTTTACATAATTCACATAGATGCCTGATTTATTCTTTTTGCCAAGACCAATTTTAGCACTTTGTAATTTACGTTTATAAATACCTTTGATCTGATTTAATGAATCTGCTTTGATTCCCCAGCTAGAGTATCCAGTACTTGCAGCCACTCTAAGCGGTCCGGGATTTATATCAAAACCTACTCCGAATATTGGTAGATTCCCGACTGACAATTCCGAATAATTAGGTACATGCGTTCCGATATGGAATTCCCCCCAATTAAATGTTGGATGAATACCTACATTATTGAGTGGATCTTTTATATAATCGATCGGAGCTTGATCAGGTGGTCTTGGAAGAATAGCAGTGGCTTGCCTCCGACTGATGGAGAAGTTAAAAGGAATGGAAAATTTATCAGAAATTTTAATGACAGGATTCAAAAAAAAACGATAATTAAATGGCATTCTTCTGGCCAACTTGCTAGTATCGGCTGCATCTAATTCGTAAAATTCTAGTTGAAATCCAAGATTCCCGGAGAGGTCAACTTTTTTTTGAGAAAAAAGAAAAAATGGAATTAAACTTAAGAGTAAAATAATTAAGATCGAGTTTGCATTATTTTTATTTTGTTTTCTCATTTGATTTCCATTGGTTATTAACGATGACTTTGAATTAGCCCTTTTTCTTTTCAAAGATACGTGAACGAATGCACCAAAACGGACCAAACAGATAATCGGTAGACCTCATTAGATTAACGGTTTGTCCTTCATAAGAAATGGATTGAAGTCACTTATGTACAAGTGGAATTGACCTGTTTTTACACATTGAAAAGCAGTCAATTTGAAATAATGTCTCGACTTTTAGTCTTAATAATAAGTTGTAACTTTCTGTTTTTTATGGAAAAGAAAGAACCAAATTAGAGCTAATGGGGACAAATTAGTTCGCAAAAAATCATAGCTGCTTTGGCCTTTTGGTTTTTGATTTCCTTTTGTTAAATTTACCTTCCTTTTTACAGCTTAGATATTAAATAGTTTGAACAACTATCTATCTTAGAATATTAAGATGGATTGGTCATTCAAAACTCAGATATTTGCTTTTTCAAAATATATTAAAACTTAGATTACAAAGTACTGATTGCCTTTACTAATAAAACTTATAACCAACATTATGACACATCAAATAAAGACTTTTAAAGAATACAAGCAGGTTTATAGAGAAAGTGTAAAAGATCCTGAAGGCTTTTGGGCCAAGCAAGCCAAGACTTTTACCTGGAGAAAAAAATGGAAAAAAACTTTAGAATGGAATTTTACCGAACCTAATGTAAAATGGTTTGTAGGAGGAAAACTCAATATCACCGAAAACTGTTTGGATCGCCATCTAAAAAAACGTGGTGATCAAACTGCTTTGATCTGGGAACCAAACGATCCGAGTCAAAAATTTAAATCTTATACGTATAAAGAATTGTATGGCGCGGTTTGTCAATGTGCAAACGCACTTAAAGCGAATGGAATCAAGAAAGGCGATCGAATTTGTTTTTACATGCCAATGGTTCCGGAACTCACGATTGCCGTATTGGCTTGCGCCAGAATTGGAGCAATTCATTCTGTAGTCTTTGCCGGTTTTTCCGCAACGGCCTTGGCTGATCGAATCAAAGATGCCACTTGCAAAATGGTCATTTGTTCAGATTATAATTCTAGAGGTGCTAAAAATATTCCGGTGAAACAGGTCGTAGATGAGGCCTTGAAAATGGGTTGTAAAAGTATAGAAAAAGTGTTGGTCCATCAAAATACAGGTGGTAAAGTGAAGATGAAAAAAGGCCGAGATTTATGGTGGCATGATGAAGTTCCAAATAGACGAAAAACTTGTAGAGCGACACAGATGGATTCTGAAGATATGCTTTTTATCCTTTACACTTCGGGTTCAACGGGTAAACCAAAAGGTGTGGTCCATACTTGTGGAGGATATATGGTATACACGAGTTACTCTTTTAAAAATGTATTTCAATATAAGGAAGGTGACGTGTATTGGTGTACCGCAGATATTGGTTGGATAACAGGACATTCGTATATTATTTATGGACCATTGTTATCAGGTGCAACTACCGTGATGTCAGAAGGAGTGCCTACTTATCCAGATGCAGGAAGATTTTGGCACATTTGTGAAAAACATAAAGTTAATCAATTCTATACTGCTCCAACTGCCATTCGTGCCTTGATGGCCAAAGGAGATCATTGGCCGACCCATTACGATTTGAGTAATTTAAAAGTTTTGGGAACCGTAGGTGAACCGATCAATGAAGAAGCATGGCATTGGTATAACGAAAAAATCGGAAAAGAAAAATGTCCGATTGTAGATACTTGGTGGCAAACAGAAACCGGAGGAATGATGATCTCGGGAATGGGGGATCTTTCACCAATGAAACCAACTTTCGCGGGATATCCTTTACCAGGGATTCAACCTATTTTAGTTGATGCTAATGGCAAATTGGTTAGAGGAAATGATAAGGAAGGATTGTTGTGTATCAAATTTCCATGGCCTTCCATGATTCGAACAACTTATGGAGATCATGAGCGATGTCGACAAGTCTATTTTTCCACTTTTAAAAATCGATATTTTACAGGCGATGGTGCTCGACGAGATAAAAATGGAATGTATCGAATCATTGGTAGAGTAGATGATGTGATTAATGTTTCTGGCCATCGAATGGGGACTGCAGAAGTTGAAAATGCGATCAATGAACATCCGAATGTGATTGAATCAGCCGTGGTCGGCTATCCGCATGACATCAAAGGTCAAGGAATTTATGCTTACGTGATTACGGATGGAAAAATCAAAAACGCAGATAATTTCCGTAAGGAAGTTTTAAAAGTAGTGACTAAAGAAATTGGTCCTATTGCCAAACCAGACCGGATTCAACTGGTGCCCGGTTTACCTAAGACTAGGTCAGGAAAAATCATGAGAAGAATCCTTCGAAAAATTGCTTCTGGTGATACGTCTAATTTGGGAGATATTTCTACTTTGTTGAACCCTGATGTAGTAGCGAAAGTGAAAAAGGGAGCTCTCAAATAATATAACACTAAGTGGATCTGTAGTTGATTTAGATGTATTTGTCGAAATAACATTACGATTCACGTGTGAATTATTAAATTGAAATTTATAAAAACAGTCCAAATGATCTGATGATTAATTGGACTGTTTTATATTGATAATATTGATTTTCTTTTTTTAGTTTAAAACTAAAACACTTATAAGTTAGCAAATTCAAATGCAATACACGGAGATATTTCCAGATGATATTTTTTCTCACCATGTGGAGAGCTATTGGCATCTTTCCGGTTTTCCTGAAGAAAAGTGGAGTCCTGCTGAATTGTTGTTACCTACCTGCACTTTTAATATCATTTTTACAGATCAACCTTGTTTTGTGAAAACTAAAATGAATCCTAAATGGATTCGTCTAAAACCTGGAGCCACATTTTTCGGACAAAGAAATAGCTGTATCCAAATCAAATCTGATCATTCTTTAAACTTATGCGGCATTAGATTCAAACCTTTTGCTTTTGCACAGATCATTGATATTCCGATTTTCAAGTTAAACGATGAACTGACTCGATTTGATCAAGTTTTTTCTCTTAATTGGACTACTTCATCTTTAATTCACCAAATCATACAAACTAAAGATTTTTCACAACGATCAGAATTGATGAATGATTTAATGTCGATTGTTTTTAAAAAAACGATGTCTATAGATGAAACATTAAGAGCTCAGTTGAATTATATAATGGATCGTAAAGGTTTAGTCAAAATCAGTGACATATTCGAAGAATTCAAAATTAGTAAGGTCACTCTTCGAAAACATTTTATTAATAAAGTTGGGCTTACGCCTAAAAAAGTGTCTCAGATTTGGCGGATGAATTACCTGTTTCAAATGAAGGAAGATTGTCCAAAAGAAAATTTAACCACACTTTGTTATAAAGCGGGTTTTTATGATCAAGCACATTTTATAAAAGATTTCAAATTGTTGTTTGGTGCTACTCCTCGACAATTTTTTTTACAAAATACCCATCTTATAAAAGTAGCTCATCAGAATATTTCAAAACGATTTAGCAATCAATACGATCCTAGATAGGGAAGGACGGAAGGACAAGGGGCGGTGCTTCCTTGGATGCTGTATAGAGACATTTGAAGTTTACATTTTGTCCACAAAATCCTTTTACTCTAAACAGACCAGTTCGATATTTTATAAGATTTTCACTATTTGATCAAACCATAGACCAGTATCTGTTATAATTTCTAAAAGATAAACACCACTTGGCAAGTCATTGATGTCAATGTAATTCTCTTGTTTTAATATTTGAGTTAAAAGGTGTTTTCCGGTATTATCTTTTAAAGATAAGGTTCCTTCTAAATTACTAGGAGATGCTATCATCAACATATGATTAGTTGGATTAGGAAAGACAGTAACTCCAATGGAGGATAAATTATTTATGGAAGAAATAACTAAATCTTCTCCATCGCAATCTTCATCGATATTATTATTAGGAATTTCATTTGCTTCTGGATTTATGTCTGGATTATTATCATCACAATCTATTCCTGCATGAAAACCATCATTATCTAAATCTATATTTTCTAATTCATTAAATTTTAAAATCCAATAATCCGAATACCCATTGTTTGCGTTTACATCCCCGTCATTAGATTTTGATTCCCCCGCAATAATATACCCTTCATCAATAGTTTGTTGGATTGAAATTGCCTTTTCAAACTTTGAACCACCGAAGTTTTTTTCCCACTGTATAATTCCTGATTCATCTAGCTTTAAAACCCAATAATCTGCAGTCCCATATCCATGGATTGTGTTTACATCTCCATCGTCAGAAAATGTAAGTCCCGCAATAATATATCCTCCATCAGTAGTTTGTTGAATTGAATTTGGAGCCTCAGAATCTGAACCACCGAAGTTTTTTTCCCATTGAATATTTCCTGATTCGTCTAATTTTAAAATCCAATAATCACTACCTCCATAGTTTGCGATTACATTTCCGTCATTAGATTTTGATTCCCCCGCAATAATATACCCTCCATCATTAGTTTGTTGAATAGATCTTGCTCTATCGCCAGAAGAACCACCGAAGTTTTTTTCCCATTGAATGCTTCCTGATTCGTCTAATTTTAAAATCCAATAATCAACACTTCCAAAGTTTGCGTTTACATCCCCGTCATTAGATTGTGTTTCCCCCGCAGTAATATATCCTCCATCAAAGGTTTGTTGAATTGAATATGCTCTATCAAAGGAAGAGCCACCGAAGTTTTTTTCCCACTGTATAATTCCTGATTCGTCTAATTTTAAAATCCAATAATCCGAAGTTCCATTGTTTGCGCTTACATCACCGTCAATAGATTTTGATTCCCCCGCAATAATATATCCTTCATCAAAGGTTTGTCGAATTGAATTGGCTCTATCGCGAGAAGAGCCACCGAAGTTTTTTTCCCATTGAATAGTTCCTGATTCGTCTAGTTTTAAAATCCAATAATCCTGACCTCCATTGTTTGCACCTACATCCCCGTCATTAGATTCTGAGGAGCCCGCAATAATATATCCCCCATCAAAGGTTTGTTGAATTGAATATGCTCTATCATAGGAAGAACCACCGAAGTTTTTTTTCCATTGAATGCTTCCTGATTCGTCTAATTTTAAAATCCAATAATCCAAATACCCATAGTTTGCGCTGATGTCTCCGTCAGTAGAATGGGAGGACCCCGCAATAATATAGCCTTCATCACTAGTTTGCTGAATTGATGATACATTATCAAAGTCAGAGCCGCCGAAGTTTTTTTCCCATTCAATGCTTACTTGTGAATATGATTTATGGATAAATAGAATCAAGGCTAAAAAAAACAAGTATTTAATTTTATGGTGCTTTTTCATAATTGTTTGTTAGCAATGAAATAATTGTAAGAACGGAAAAATCAACTTCAAATAAAAAAACAAATTTCAATAGTTGTAGGCTTTAAAAACTAAATATTCTAATGTACATAGTTGGTTATCAGTATTCTTTTTGTAAAATTGTAGAAAATAAATAGAACTTCTACGGATAATTTATTTTTCAATCGAGGTGTATAGCACGGTTAATAGATCTGTCACCTTATCAATGAAAATTAATTGTATGTTTTCGACTTCATCTTTATTCAGAATAACAAGATTATTTTTTATGGCTTAGAAGCTAAGCTTGCGGACTATAAACCAACTCTAATCCTAGGGTTAACTTTTTTACAATTTTTTGCGATTTTATAGAATTATCTTTAAGGTTCATCAATCCTCATGAAAAATGAAATTTATAATCAAATGGTCTTTATTCATTGTAATGTTATTTTGCATTTCCAATATTTCTATCGCCCAAGATAAATCCTCTAAAGATCAAATTAAAAATGAATATAAAGAGCAGGCTATTCAAAAGCTTTCTCAATTAATGAATGATTTCTACGTCTTTCCTGAAGTAGCCAAGTTAACTGAAGAACACTTAAAGACTCAGTTTAAAAGTGGTCATTTTGATCAATTTGACACGGATGAAAGTTTTGCTGCTGCTTTGACAGAATCCGTACAGTTTATTAATAAAGATAAACACATGCGAATAAGAGTCAATAGACCTTACGTGGCTCCCGAAAACACTCCAGAAAGAATGTTGGAAGAACGTATCGATCGAATCAATAGATCTAGAAGTGCAAATGCTGGATTCAATACGATTCAGATTATGGAAGGGAATGTAGGCTACCTAGATTTAAGAGGATTTGCAGGTTTAGAAAATGGAAAGGACGTGACAGATGCCTATATGAAATTAATGTCTAGAACGGATGCGGTTATTATTGACTTAAGTAAAAATGGCGGCGGTAGCCCTCGTATGGTTCAATATTTATGTAGTTATTTTTTCGATCAAAAATTACACTTGAATAGCCTTTATTTTAGAGAAGGAAATCGAACCGAAGAGTTTTGGACCTTGGATAAAGTAGGTGGAGACAAGATGCCCGATGTACCTCTGTTTGTCATTACGAGTGATCGAACTTTTTCGGGAGCGGAAGAATTTTCATATAATATGCAAACTCAAAAAAGAGCAACTTTAGTCGGACAAACTTCTGGAGGTGCAGCGAATCCAGGAGGAATGATGGGGATTAATCAAGATTTAAGTGTATTTATTCCAGGAGGTAAAGCGATTAATCCGATTACCAAAACGAATTGGGAAGGTGTTGGAGTTGTTCCTGAAGTTACAACCACGCTTGAGGAAGCTTTAGAAAAAACACATGCTTTGGCTCAAGAAGCAGCTATAGAATATCGGAAGCAGTCAAAGGAAAAATATAGTCAACTGTTTTTAGATTTGAATAGTAAATTGGAGCAATATAAAGTTGGAGAATCAGATGAAATTATTCTCAGAAGTTTGACCAAATGTCGCGATGTAAAATTATTGAGAGAAGGAGACATTAATATGTTGGGATATGAATATTTAATGAATCATAAAAAGCCGAAAGTAGCGGAATCCATTTTTAAAGCCAATACGATGCTTTATCCAAATTCTGCAAACGTCTTTGATAGTTATGCTGAAGCATTAATGATGAATGGAGATCTAATATCTTCGCTTAAAAATTATGAACAAGCGTTGAAAAACGCTATTGCAAATGAGGATAGAGATGTTGAATTGTTTAAAAAGAATTTGGAAAATGTGAAAAGAAAAATGAAGGACAAGCCATAAGATGAGGAATACCATTTTAGATAGAATAGCTTTAAGTAAAAAAACGGCCAATGAGATTGATTTCATATATTTTTATATTTTTAACATTAACTGGATGTCAAATAAGTAATGAAGAATCAAACTTGAAAATTGATCATGTAAATATTTGGTCAAAGAATCCAAAAGTGGCTAAAGAGAAATTAGAAAAAATAGGTTTTACAGCGATACCAGATTCATTATGTCAGATACATAAAGGTCAAGGAACAACCGGTCGATATTTTTATTTCTTAAATGCTTATTTAGAGCTAATCTTTATCCATAACGAAGAAGAATTTGCAAAGAATGTCGAAAAAAATAATGAATTAGATTTTATGGAAAGGTCCAATAGTCCTGTAAATGGATTTTCGCCATTCAGTATCGCCTTAAAAATGGACGACTACAATAAGGAAAAAGTACCCTTTAAAACTATAGATTATGCTCAAGATTGGATGGGAGAAGAAAATCAAATATTGGTAGCTAAAAACTCGAAAATCAAGAAAGGTGAACCATCACTATTTATAATATACCCAGAAATTGAGTATGATGTTTTTGAAAGTAAAGAAGATTTATCTAAGATACCAGAAGAATATTCGATTTGGAGAACATTTTATGAACATAAAAATGGAGCAGAAAAAATAAGTAAAGTAAAAATATTTTCAAGGGAACTTGATCATGAAAGTGAAACGATTAAAATGCTAAAAGAATTGGAAGGCTTTGAGTTTGTAGAAGGTGAAGACTATTTGATGGAACTCTATTTTGATAAGCAAAAGAAGAATGAAATTTATGATATGAGGCCTGAAATTCCATTAATAATATATCTTTAAAAAAAAGACTGTATAGAAAAATGATGCTCATAGCACTTATCAACCTAAGCCACTCAGCCGGAAATTTAGCTAAATTTCCACAGAAAAATTTACAGCTTCAAGAAATAATCTATGACAAAATTTAGTTTTAAATATCGGGTACATTAAGCGCGAGAGCAACGCCAAAAAGAAGAGGGCGTTAAATAGCTAAAAGGTTTTGAAATTTAATATTAATAATTATTGCTCCTCGACCAAATCATCTTCGTCATAAGTTCCTCTCATTTCTTGAGGAGCATCATTGTATCGCTCATCTTGAGGTTCTTGACGATGGGGTGGAGTAGTCGGTGGAATATGATTTTGTTGGTTTCTTTGATTCATCATTTTGGTCACTCCGCGATAAATCATCGGCCCAAACATGATTAAAAGTCTCATAAATTTATTCATTTATATTAATTTTAGGATCGTTTTTATTTTAAGACCGTATATTTAAGAAATGGTCACTTTTGTGAAAAAAAATTATTAATTTAGGTTTCAATTAGTAAAGTGTCAAGACTTGACTCATGAAAAAAATCATCATCAAAACATTAAAAGATGAGTAAAAGTAAAACTTTCGAATCTAATTCCAAACTATTTCAAATTAGTTATAGTTTAATTTTGGTATTTATAAGTATTGCTATTTTACTGTTTACCGATGATAAAATTCATGTAGTATTCTTATGGGGAGTAAATCTTTTACCTTTGGCTTTTGTAGCTTTTATTTTTAAAACATTTTATAAAATAAAGGATGGCAAACTGATGAAATTTACAACAGGTGGTAAAAATAGTAGTCCATCAATGATCGTAAATCTCCAAGATGTCAAATCTACTCGTCCAATATATAAAAGGGAAAAATTGATCGGCGTAAAATTATATGATCAAACAGAATTTGAATTGATGTGTATATATTTAGAAGAGCCGCAAGAGTTTTTAAATCTATTAAATAAAGAAATTGGCCAGGCCAAATAAGAAGCATGGTATACTCCTTTACCTTCACGCTTTTCAATCGTATTTGATCCTTACTTCCTCAAATTCAATATCATTAAAACCTTCATTTTTCATTTTTTGATACCGATGATTAACCCAGGAATAAATACTTTAATTATTTCTAGCAAATTCTAAATCGTTTTTCAATTCCCCCAAAGCTTGTTCCCAATTTGAAGTGGGCAAGGCATCATCATGTGTTTGCTCTGCCTCAAGGGTCGCCTCTCGGATCTGGTTTTCCCAAGCGTTTAACACCATATTTATTTGAGTTTCTGAAAAAGGTCCTTCCTTAAATTCTTCTAATCTTTCTTGATAGCCATCTATATTGGCCCAGCTACCAGTTAATTTGTCGCAGGCTGCTGATCGTTGTCTTAGTTGGAAAACTCCGAAACTAAAAGGTTGACAATTGGCTCTTTTTTCTCCCCATTCGTCTGCGATTGGCGTAACTGGATTTTTATTAATACGCATGTTTTCAAAAGCGTGATCCAAATCCCATGGAATTAAATGAAGTCGACCTTTAGAAGGCTCTTCATACCAATAAAAATTATGAGGCGAACACTCTCCGCCATTACAATACCAATGAAAAGCGCCATCATCATTTCTAATCGTTCGGTCTACAACGGCATAAGAAATTATTTTCTTGGTCTTCATACGATTGGCCACCACCTCTTGAATGGTTTCAGGCGATGCGTTTTCAATTTCTTGACCAAAGCTTCGGATTAAAACAGCACTTGGATTATCGTCCTCATTGGTCTTCAGATGTTGCAAATAGGTGGACTCAGAAAAAGCACGACCATCAGAATCGATGGGCCAAATTTCTTTATATAAATTTCCGTCGCCATCGTCGAAATGATATTTTGTAAATCGACCATCTATTTGTTCAACGAAAGCATAAAGTCCAGAATATACTCCATTGATTACCAATTTAGCATGGACCGCTCGGGGTGCACGAACTTTCATTTCTCGAAAGAGCCAATAACCTAATCGCTCGCGCATTTGACTAGGATCATTGTTTTGAGAATGTAACTGTATTTTTTTTAATCCATAAAATTTGTAATCCGCTCCTTCCCAATTGATTTTTATTTTCATGGACAATTTAGTGCAGGTTTTTCTACCTGATGGATTGGTCCAGTCATTTCCAGAAACACAATTGATGAACGCACCAATAGAACCTTTATAGCGGACGCCAACAGGACTTACCGTTTCTCCTTCGAAGGTTAAACTCGCCTCAACATATTCCTCTTTAGTTGGATCGCTATCAATTTGCGCTAAAGCATTTGTAGGAATGGTTAATTCGAAAACAGGCAATCTTTCTTGGTCAAAAATATAATCAGAATCTAGAGTAAGAAACTGTTCATCTCCATTTGGAATAATGACTGGAATTTCCATATCTGGATCATTGCCCGGGTCATTAGGATTGCTCGGATCACTAGGTCCAGACGGTACTACCGGATCATCGGATTTACATCCAAACGCAAATAATAAAATCATTAGAAAATAAAGAACAGAAATGTTAGACGGAATCGTTTTCTTCTTAATCAATCTTAATTGCATTGAAATTATTTTTCCTTAGTAAGAGTCAATTAATAAATCGAAATGTTATTACTTGACTTTTACTTAAGCCCTTTTAGAATATTTTGATTAACCTTCATAAGGTACTGGAAAAATATTACTATCGCAAATGTGAGGGGCAATGAAAGAAGATTATATGAATTATTCTAATCGTCAATTTGACTATTTTCTCCTTTGGGAAAGACACGCTTTACATTGAAGTTGTTTATTCTCAGTCTACTTTTCGTTCTTTATTCTTATGGTATAAAAAGATGGAAATGATTCCTAAAATAGTACTTAGGATAATAAACTGCATTTGTACATTTTCAATAAATTGAACGACTGCATTAATGAAAGTTATCCCACCAAACCAAATGGCTATTGAACTCAACCAACAACAACTTGTTCCTAAAACGAGGCTGACAATACTTCCTATCATGGTCTTTTTGTAATGCTTCATCTTTGTACTATTTTGTTGCACTTAATGAAATACTGCTTACTCTTGACGCAATATCTTTTGCTTCCTCGCTATCCAAATTGAAATTCATTTGTTTAGCGATTTTCATGATTTGTGGATCAGTCAGCATCAACTCCAATGGGAAGTCCATTTTTGATTCTACTTTGATATTAGTGAAACCAGCATCTTTTACATACTGTAAATAATCCTCCAATTTTTCTGCTCCGGAAACACATGCAAGATGACCTGCCAATGAATCCTTCACAAAGCTAGGTAGTTCTTTTTCCAATACAATATCACTAATGGATAGTTGGCCACCTTTCTTTAAAGTTCGATAGGCTTCTTTGTAAACCTTGTCTTTCTTTAAAGATAAATTGATCACACAATTTGAAATGATATGATCTGCAATATTATCGTCAAGCGGAAGATCTTCTATATCTCCTTTTTTAAAATCAATATTGGTATAGTCTCCTTGTTGGGCATTCTTTTTGGCTAATTTGATCATGTCGTCCGATAAATCAATTCCGATTACTTTTCCTGAATCACCGACAATTTTTGAAACGATAAAAGCATCAAAACCAGCTCCTGAACCTAAGTCAATAACTGTTTCTCCCTTTTTTATTTCAGCCAATGCCGATGGATTCCCACAGCCAACTCCCAAGTTGGCATCTTTGGGTACTTCTTCTAAAACTTCTTTCGAGTAACCAATGTTTTCTGCAATAGCTGTGGCTTGTTTGGTTGGATTACAGCAAGCGAATAAATTGGAGAAGAGTCCAGTACCTTTTGATTTGGCCAACATACCATAACTCTTGACCACTGATTGTTTGATTGAATTTGATTCCATTTTCTTAAAATTTTAATTAAATAATGGTTCAAATTTGCACAAGAATATTTTAGGATCAATTGACTTAGGTCAAGTTCGGATAATTTTTTTACGAATTCTACTCAATGTTTCTGGAGCAACTTGTAGGTAGGAGGCGAGATAGTTTAAAGGAACTCTTTGTAAGAGGTCATTGTCACTTTTTAAAATTTGCTGATAACGTTCTGTGGCTGACAAATCACTTATAAATCGATTATGGCATTCTGTGTTGATGAATTCTTTTTCAGCCGCTAGCCTTCCAACTTGTTGCCAAAAAAGTTCTCTCTCATATAATTTTTGTAAGGAGGCATAAGAGAAAATAATTAATTCACATGGCTCAATGGCCTGAATAGAATGATCACTAGGCGTATTGGTAATGAGACTTTTGTAAGAACAGGTAATCGTATTTTCTTTACAAAAACAAGTGGTCACTTCCTTACCATCATTCAAATAAAATATTCTCATCAATCCCTTTTCAATAAAAGCGATATTCCGAGATGTTTTTCCTTGGCGTAGAAAATAATCCCCTGCCTCCAATTTTTTATTGGAAAGAAAAGGAAGTACCTCCTCAAATAATTCGGATTTGTAATGAGGGAATTGGCTTAAATAATTTTTGAACGCTTCCATTTTTATTTATTCCATTGGATTTGATAACTCGATATTTGGTCATTATTGTTGGTCACAAAAAGCAAGTGTTCTCCATTTGCTAAGGTCATCAACTGTAGATCTCTAACATCAGAGGGCGTTTCTGTAGAATAGATAGCATGTGGAATAGGTTCAAATTCTCCTTTTCCATTTCCCAAACAAAACCCTAAAGTCAGCGCATCATATCTACTGGTCTCTACTTCTGTTGGATAATGATTTCCACCAAAAATAAAATCTTCAAAGCCATCCTGATTAAGATCCAAAATTTCAAAAGATTTGATCGGACCGGCTTGACATGCAATAGGTAATTCTTTGCTTTTGAAATTAAGTTCACCGGTATTCATCAACAATACACTAGCTAAGGTTTTAGTTTTTTTATGAAGACTATTTTTTAACTGATTTGAAGAAAGAATGTCACTTAGTTCTGCTTTTCCAAACGCTTCGTAAGTGGTGAATTTTTGATTGATAAATGGCATTTCTTGTGAGGAGCATTCTCTACCTCGAACTGGGTATTTTTTATTTCCTTTTTGTACCGCTAAAACCACATCATGATCTCCGTTATTATCAAAGTCATGGCTATAAATTTCAAGTCCTGTTCCTTTTGGGCCACCGAATTTATTATTTAAACCTAGGTTACCTAATAAGAAATCAGTGTTGCCATCTTGGTCAAAATCTGCCTTGTTGATTGTCCACCAAATCCCAATCCCAGTTTCTTCAATAGTTTGAATATTAAAGGTCTTATTTTGATCATTGATCAATAGTGTAGGAGCCATCCACTCTCCAACGAGCAACAGGTCTTGATCTCCGTCTTTGTCAATATCATCAGAAACGACATCTGTGACCATTCCAAGTTGGTGTAAGAAATCAGCTCTTTGTTTTGTCTCGTCTACCCATTTACCATTTTGATTGATCCATAGTTTCGAATCAGTTGCTAAGGGATATTGCCCCGACTTTAAACGACCACCAATAAATAAATCTAAATCTTTGTCACCATCTGCATCAAAAACCAAATGACATTGACCATTGATCAATTGATTTTTAGGTGACAATTGATTCATTTTTTGGAAAACACCTTTACCATTATTAAAATAAATTCGAGTTTGTAATGACGGATCTTGTTCTTGTATTTCGTTGCTTCCACTGCTCACAATCAAATCTAAATCTCCATCAACATCCAAGTCCACTAGGCTGGCTTCCATGTCTTCGCATGCTTTATCTTTTTCTAATGCGGATTGAGGTAGACTAGTAAAATTACCAATTCCATTTTGTCGAAAGACTTGACCAGCATAACCAGCAGCCCCCCCTATAAAAAGATCTTCTAAGCCATCGCCATCTACATCGCCGGAAGTAATGAATGGTCCATTTTGAGATAATTTATAAGGAAGTAAAACTTGATCTTTGAAGTCATCAAAATCTTTTTCGATATGTCGAAATGAAATGTTGTTTTTGGCTAAAAGGTTTATTTTCTTTTTTGGATAAATTTTTAAAGGTATTTTTTTAGCTCTTAAAAAATCAATAGTTAATTTTTGATTGGTTTTAACGTTTTTTAAAACAGTCATCGCCTTATGATTCCAAATGATTTTTAGAGAATCAATTTGTGGGGTAGGACGAAAGCCAAAATGGAGTAGCGGTTCACTAGAAGAAAGGAATCCACGAGTGGTCTGCATAGCGGCGACTTGTCGAGTTCCATTGTGGTAGGCAATGACGGAAATACCTAGACCATTTTTATTTTTTTGCGGACCTTTAATTTCAATGCTTATTTGGTCACCTGCTAGCGTAGAAGTATTTCTGTAAAGACTTGCTGGCGCATTCATGTTGTTACAAACGACATCTATTTTACCATCTTGATCAAAATCCGCATAAGCCATTCCGTGAGAAAATCCTTCAAATGAAAAACCTGAAGAGGTCGAAATATTATCAAATTTGAAGGCTCCTTTATTTTGATACAATACATTCTTGATCGGGTTAGACGGCATCTTTGATAGAGCATCTAAATAATTGGTTGGTCCAATTCTACCCTTGTATTTTTGGGTGACATAATCACTAAAGTCATTGTTTTTTAAATCTTTGTAGATGCCATTGGTGATTAATAAATCTTTTAAACCATCAGCATCTAAATCTATAAAAAGAGGAGCGGCACTCCAATCGGTTTTGCTAATTCCCGCTAATTGGGCATGGTCTTTAAAAGTTGCATTTCCTTGATTGATTTGTAAATTGTTGGCGGCGTATTGATAATGTTTTCCTTGTTTGACGTAAGACCAAAATTTTTCAGGATTCATAGATTCCATATTGGTTTTGGCTCGATAGTGATTGTCAAATGCCATGTCCAAAGAGATTAAATCAAGCTGTCCATCATTGTTGATATCCGCAGCGTCGGTACCCATAGAAAAGAAAGAAATATGACCTGTGCGATCTTTTAACTCATCAACCAATTGACCTTTTCGATTCATGTATAAATGATCAGGATGATGATAGTCATTGCTAACATAAGCGTCTGTCCAACCATCTAAATCAAAATCACCAATGGAAATATTTAAACCATAATTTCTTTGATTCAATTGAAAGGCAGTCGTTTTGTCCAGGTACTTTCCATTTTCCATGATGAAAATTCGATCAGTCGCAGGATAGCTCATCACCTGTTCAGGTTTATTAACTAATCGAGCAAAATCATCAAAAGGCTGATTCACTAAATACATATCTAAATCACCATCATTATCGATATCGAAAAAGGAAGCTTGGATAGAAAAACCTACATCTGCGATGCCATATTGAGCAGCACTTTCTGTAAAGGTACCATTTTGATTGTTGATGAATAATTTATTTTGATTGCCAACCGGATTGCTCGAAGGAGAATTTTTACAAACATAAATATCTAAAAAGCCATCAGCATTCACATCTGCCATCGTCACGCCTGTTGTCCAATACCTTGGATCGATTCCACTTTTAGCAGTTACATCTTCAAAGAGAAAATTTCCTTTATTAAAATAAATTTTATCATCTGACATATTTCCACCAAAATACAAATCAGGAAGTCCATCATTGTTGAGATCACCAGCTGCTACGCCAGCTCCGGTATAAATAAAATTCCAAACAAAAAAATTGATATTGCCTTCATCATTGATTGTATTATTGAATTGGATACCAGATTTTGATGTGGGAATGTTATCTAATTTTATAGTGGAGGAGACCTTCTTTTTGGTTGTAGTAGGAGCAGTCTCACTCTGTTTTTCTTTTTGACAAGAAGGCAATAGATAGATCAAACCAATCAAAAAAATATAAAGTTTCATTCCTCTCATAATTCAAAATTAAAAGCCTAATAGTTAAGTGTGTTTTTGGAATAATTATTTTCTCTACTGTTTAATAAGTCTCTCTACTTTTAAGATCTGATCATCCAGTGGTGATTTTATTTTTAGAATATAAATTCCTTGGTCAAGTATTTCAGTTGAAAATTCCATTGGAAATGTACCTTGCTTTGAAGTAAGAATTTGACCATGAATATTATAAAGCTCAACTTGAAAATCGATATTCAAATTTTCATTTATTCCAACAGTAAATAAATTTTTTGCTGGATTTGGAAATACAAGAATATTGATATTCGAAAGATTGTTAGATAAATTATTTAATACCGGAAGTTCACTAACTAAGACACTGGTTGCTGTGTTCGTTATAATGGGAGGATTAAAATCGAAGTAGATACCCGCTCTGTTTTCGGCAAGCGTATTCTCATTGAGACCATCTAAAAATTGAACACTAAAGCTTATGAAACCTTGACTCCCAGTCCAGTTTGTGGTGCTATCTGGAAGTTCAATATTATCAAAATGAAATTCGAGTTCTCCATTTTCGTAAACGTAAGATCGATAACGATGACTACCTGAAATAACATCCACTGAAGCGACATCGAAAATGCCTTGTTGTAAAGTATCTCTTATGATCACATTAAAAGCGGTGTCTGTTCCTGTGTTTTGAAATCGAATGGTATAAATCGCCGTTTCATCAAAAAGAGTATAATTCTGATCATAGGTCTCCTTACGATTTGGAGAAACTAATTTATCATTAGGATCATAAGCACAATTGATGGTAGAACTAAAAGGGAAATCATCTCCACCTATTACATTGCCATTATCATCAAAATAATCCACTTCAACATTCATTTCGATTGCTAAGCCAAGAAAATCTACACCTGCAATATCCATGAAGAGTTTAGGTTGAAAAACTTCTGTGGGCATCAGGTCTGAAAAATCCCAGATGAGATAATCATCGCTTACTTCACTTGGCGAAATATTGAAAACAGTAGGAGTGACAAAATCATTGAGTGTCAATTTTAATTGACCTGAAATGGGCTCGCATCCTTCGTTTTTGACGGAAGGCCAGAAAGGAACGTTGAAGCCACATCTTGTTGCACCAGATTGTAAATAGGCCTTTGCCTTTTTCCCTTCATCAACAGTATTGATACCTATATTTAGTTCAACAAAATCACCGACCGGAATATCAATATTGTAGATTTCATTCGTCCCCGATTCATAGCAATCATCTA
This sequence comes from uncultured Saprospiraceae bacterium, assembly GCA_964441245.1. Lineage (GTDB taxonomy): Bacteria > Bacteroidota > Bacteroidia > Chitinophagales > Saprospiraceae > JALZUU01. Next base: position 29,734 of record CAYTVR010000069.1, read on the forward strand.
AAACCGTAGTGATTGATTGAGGACCATTTTGCGCAAAAAATTGAAATGCTCCTTGTTCATTCGAAAAAGCATAAACGCCTAGCGTTTGGTTGAAAAGCTTAATTTGATTGAGCGGAGGC
>CAYTVR010000070.1:0-29564 GCA_964441245.1 uncultured Saprospiraceae bacterium
AGTGGAAACTTATGCGAATGTAATGAGCTTCTTTTGAAAAATGCGTAGAATGACGCTTTTTTTAAAGGATATGATTAGGTAGATCTTTGGCAGTGATCTTAGATTTTTCTATCCGAGCTCGTAAAATCAAATACTATTAAAACAAAATTCCAACATCTAACAAAACAATGGGAGACGAATTACTTTATTATGTGGGCTTGACCAAAATTCCAAAAGTTGGTGCAGTAACAGCTAAAAACCTCGTAAGTTATTGTGGTGGAGCTGAAGCAGTCTTTAAAGCAAGTAAAAAACAACTACTAACAGTTCCAGGTATTGGTGCAGGCATTGCAAACGAAATACTGAAGCAATCCGTGCTGAGTGCAGCGGAGACTGATTTAACTAAGGCGGATAAAGATGGGACACGTGTTTTTTCTTACCTTTCTCTTGATTATCCGCAACGCCTAAAACATTTTCCGGACTGTCCGGTAGTTTTGTATTATAAGGGAAACACTGATTTAAATGCCAACAAAATAGTAGCTATTGTTGGTACCAGAAAACCTACAGACTATGGAAAAGCAGTCTGTGAAAAATTGGTAGAAGAATTAAAAGCATATAATGTTATTGTCGTCAGTGGCCTGGCTTATGGAATTGACATTACAGCGCATAAGAAAAGTGTAGATATAGGTCTGCCTACCATAGGCGTGATGGGCAGTGGACTGGATGTGGTCTATCCTTCTACACATCGAAAAGTTGCCAAACAGATGATGGAAAATGGAGGCCTATTGACAGAGTTCCCCCACGGAACACCTCCGGATCGAGAACACTTTCCAATGCGTAATCGTATTGTTGCAGGTATGTGTGACGCTTTGGTCGTGGTAGAAACGAAACGAAGAGGCGGTTCAATGATTACTGCAAACCTTGCTAATGATTACAACAAAGATGTCTTTGCTTACCCTGGTCGAAACAATGATGAATTTAGCGAAGGTTGTAACCTGCTAATCAAATCACATAAAGCTGCTTTGTTAGATGGAGCAAAAGACTTGGCTTATGTTATGCAGTGGGAAGCTGGGAAAATCAATACAGATATTCAACGCTCATTGTTTACTGAGCTAAATAACGAAGAAAACCAACTAGTTAAGTTATTGAAAGAGAATCCAAAAATGCCTATTGATCAGATTACAGCAGCCATGTCAAAGACACCTAGTGAAATGGCTTCCCTACTATTGAACCTTGAATTTAAAGGAGTCATAAAATCTCTGCCGGGAAAACGATATATGTTGATTTGAAAAAGTAAAGGATATAAGATACTAGGATCTTTTATGATCGCTTTATTTTCTGTCTGAAAAAGGCGACGCTTGTCATTCCGACCTTGTGGGAAAAATCCTTCTTACCGTTCTGCCTTTTGTCGTCAGCAATAATTAAAGGCAACAATCCATTCGCAAAGTCTTAAAAAGTAGTACCTTGTTCAGGTTAAATACAGTTTGTAACCCCTTCCACTATTATTTTCTGATGAACCAAGGATTTTGGCCGTTCAGTATTTTATCTAATGTATCTTTAAAATGACGATGAAGAATTTCTACTTTATTCTGCTGACCTTTCTCGTTTTCTCTTGTAATACCACAAAGTCAGGGCCTGAAGTACCTACGAGTGATAATAAAATGGAGATATCGACTTCTACAAAAAAAGCAAAAAACATAATCTTTCTTATTGGGGATGGAATGGGACTTTCGCAAATTACAGCAGCAATGTATGCCAATAAGAATCGAATTAATTTGGAGCGATTTCCAGTAGTAGGATTACATAAAACCCACGCAAGTAATGATCTCGTAACAGACTCAGCTGCTGCAGGAACCGCTTTTGCTTGTGGTGTTAAGACATACAATGGAGCCATCGGAGTAAATACTGATACAATAGCTGTGCAATCCATTTTAGAAATAGCAGAAGAAAAAGGGCTAGCAACAGGTTTAGTTGCAACTTCAACGATTGTACATGCTACGCCTGCCGCCTTTTATGCTCATGAAACACGCAGGAACTTTTATGAAAATATTGCAGCAGATTTGCTCGATGTTGAAGTAGATTATTTTGTAGGAGGAGGTAAAAAATACTTTGATCGGAGAGATATAGATGATAGAGATTTGATCCGAGAGTTACAGGATAAAGGTTATCATATTTCAGATTATTTTACAGAGCCCTTTACCCAAGTGATGATGCCTACTAAAAAGAACTTTGGTTACTTCACTTCGGATACAGATCCACTTCCTGTTTCCAAAGGACGAGGCTACCTTTATGCAGCAACTAAAGCCGGTATTCGTTTCTTAAAGAAGCGCAGCGATAAAGGTTTTTTTATGATGACAGAAGGTTCTCAGATTGATTGGGGTGGGCATGCTAACGAACCTGATTACATTATAAATGAACTGCTGGATTTTGATAGAGTAGTTGGCTATGCGCTTGACTTTGCAAAGAAGGACGGGGAGACATTGGTTGTTGTTACTGCAGATCATGAAACGGGTGGGCACTCTATTGTACAAGGTTCGCGTATGGATAGTCTGGCTACTAAATTTACAACTTCTTACCATACCGCTTCTATGATCCCAATTTTTGCCTATGGACCAGGCTCAGAAGAGTTTGCAGGAATTTATGAAAATACAGCAATTTTTGGAAAGATGAGAAAGGTATTGGGGCTTTAATCATAACGATTTAGCATAAAGGATAAAAAAACAGAGCAATTGCGTTTCTAGCAATTGCTCTGTCTTTTGTAATAAACCTTCAGATTCTAGTCTACAAATGCCGCTCCGCATGATAAGAACTTCGCACTAAAGGTCCACTTTCCACAAAATTAAAACCACGTTTTAATCCCTCTACTCTGTACTTCTCAAAAACATCAGGATGTACATATTCAGCTACATCGAGATGCATTTTAGTAGGCTGAAGGTATTGACCAATGGTGATGACATCGCAGCCATGTGCAAGTAAATCATCCATTGTCTCAAAAACCTCATCTTGAGTTTCGCCTAGTCCAACCATGATACCTGACTTGGTACGGTTACCTGCATTTTTAGTCCGTTGAATTTGGTCGAGGCTACGTTGGTATTTTGCTTGGGGGCGGACCATTCTGTAAAGCCGTTTGACGGTTTCCATGTTGTGAGAGACTACTTCCTGGCCACCTTCGATCATTCTATCCAGCGCATCCCAATTGGCGCGAACATCTGGAATCAAAGTTTCAATGGTGGTCTCGGGAGATTGTTCTTTTACCGCACGTACTGTTTGGTACCAGATTTCTGCTCCACGGTCCTTCCGCTCATCTCTGTTTACTGAAGTAATAACGGCATGCTTGACTTGCATTAGCGCGATAGCTTCTGCAACTCTGCGTGGCTCGTCTTCGTCATATTCGGGCGGACGTCCTGTTTTGACGGCACAAAAAGAGCAGGAACGAGTACAAGTATTTCCGAGAATCATAAACGTTGCTGTACCAGCGCCCCAACATTCGCCCATATTAGGACAATTACCGCTTTGGCAAATGGTATGCAAATTATATTGATCAACTAAGTTTCGTACTTTTTTGAATTCCTCTCCGATGGGAAGTTTTACACGAAGCCAGCTAGGCTTTCGCCGGGTAGGTTCCTTCTTATTTTCGTCATTAACTATTGGTAGTTCTATCATTTCTATTTCGTATCTATCAAATTTGTAGTTAGAGCTGACGATAGAAGACTACATATTCTTCATTACCGTCTCTTACCTAACTGCAAAGTTAAGTAAAGGTTGACAAAAAACGGTCTGTTTTCTGCGTTGGTAATCAAATCGTTTTCTACCATTAAAGGTATTTTTTTGTAAAAAACATCTATCATAACACCGGCTTCTACTGCTTTGACCATTTCATCGAAAGCCCCCCAGTCGAAATGAGCACCCATTTTAAAGTGAACACCAGGAACCGGTCTGATTTCATTTAAGCCTTTTGTAATACCTGAAGCGCCGTATATTCTGGAGTTATTTAGGAAAACATTGGCATTTTCGTCTGAGTATTTTTCACTTTTTACATCATCTACACTGCCATCTTCAACATATATTAGTTCGAGATAATAAGGTTTTAATAAGCCTAAGGTTAGTCCGCCTTCATAGCTGAAGCCGATGGCAAGTCCTTTGTCTTTAGCTTTTTCCGAAAGATATCGTTTAACCCCTTTTCCAGCTCTGAGAACATATAAGCTATTTCGTTTCCCAAAAAAGAAAGAACGCGCAGACTGACCACTGATGATACCACCTGTTTCGGGGCTGGTTCGATTGCTTTTCATGTGCCGCAACTCTCCAATCTGAACATGGTAGTAAGAAGTTTTATAATAGGTTTTTATTGTACCAAAATTAGCACCGAAAGCTACTCCAATTCCAGTGGTATGTAAAGTCAGGTCAAAAGTTGACTCCTTATTGTAAACCAAACCTTTCAAGGTGTTATTATCAGATTTGAAGGAAGACTGAGCAGTACCCAACGTTACGATACTGATAAAAGCGAAAAAGAGAATTAGGCGATGCGTCATAATTTTATAGTTTCAAATAAACGAATCCGTTTTCATAAATCAATATACAGCATTTAACGGAGAAATATTGCCATAGGTGCATGTTGGTCCCCATAAAAAAGCAAAAAGGGTAGGGTTGTGACGGATTCTCTTGGGAATACGCGGGCTTTGGGCGTTCTTTATGCTGTGAAAATCAATATACAATCTACTCATTATTCTCCTCGGCTACGGTATGCCACTGATTTTTTGCTTGGGCAAATATTGGGTTTCAGGGTTATATATAATAATGATATAACGTTGGAAGAGTCAGAGAAGGTATTGACTATATATTACGGAACTAAGCGATCATCTATAGCTCAACTATTTATTCCGGCTCACCCATTTCTGGAACAACAAAATATGGAGTTCCCAGATATAACGGTTCAGCAAACAAATGGTTTACCGGCGTTTTTCCATTTACCATCGGTTGAAGATGCTGATCTACCTTTTGATATTTTCGCAATGACCTTTTATTTACTAAGTCGATTTGAAGAATATAATAAGACTGTCCAAAAAGATGAGCACCAACGATTTCCCGCGAATGCATCATTGGCTTTTCAGGAGGGATTTTTAGGGCAGCCATTGGTCGATCAATGGGCATGGCGTTTTTATGAATTATTAAAAAGTAAATTTCCAGATTGCTTAGAACAAAAACCAAGCTATGAATTTTTGCCAACTATTGACGTCGATTTTGCCTGGGCTTATTTGCATAAAGGCTGGGCTAGAACTACCGCTTCCTTTTTTAAATCATTGCTTACTTTGAATTGGCAATCATTGACTCGACAGGTGAAAGTTATTTTGGGTCAACAAAAAGACCCTTATGATACCTTTGATTTTTTATTAGAATGTTATGAAAAATACAATGTAAGAGGGTTGTTTTTTATGCTACTAGGAACGTATGGAACTTATGACAAAAACAATCCTCCTGATCAAGCTCCAATGCAACAATTGATAAAGCGATTAGAAAGGAGCGCTGGCGTTGGGATACATCCTTCTTATAAATCTAATGTTGGTTTTTCTATTTTGGAAAAAGAGAAACGACTATTAGAAGAGACCATTGGTAAATCCGTGAATAGAAGTCGGCAACATTTCTTGAAAATTAGTTTACCAGAAACCTATCAACGATTGTTGGCCTCTGGTATTGAAAAGGACTATTCGATGGGATATGCTGCGTCAATTGGTTTTCGTGCTTCAACGGCTTATCCCTTTTATTGGTATGATTTAGAAAAGGAAACGCCAACAAAATTAGAGATTGTACCATTTGCAATAATGGATGTTACTTTGAAAAATTACCTACAATTAAAACCAGAAGAAGCTTTAAATGCTTGTGCTAAAATAATAAGTCAAATTCGGCTTACAGGAGGTGTTTTCTGCTTGCTCTGGCACAATAGTTCCTTCTCCTCAGAAATGGGCTTTGAAGATTGGGGAGGAGTTTATGAAAAAATAGTAGCTTTGGCAGCGGAAAAAAAATTAAGGTAGATGAGGAGGATGGGGAAATGAAGTAGATTAGGTCTCCCAAACGTGAAATTTTGCGAATTAAGGGAAACCTCATCTACCTCATCCACCCAATCTGCCCCATCCACCCCTTTCAAAAAAAAATAACAATGTTCTTACTAAGTAAATACCCATCCATAGCAAATACCTATGTCGCAGAATTGCGTGATGTTAATATTCAAAAAGATCGGATGCGTTTTAGAAGAAACCTAGAACGAATAGGAGAGGTGTTGGCTTATGAAATTAGCAAAACACTGGATTACCAAGTACAAGATGTGGAAACACCTTTAGGCATTGCCAAATCAAATTTGTTGAAAGATCGTGTTGTCTTGTCGAGTATCTTGCGTGCTGGCTTGCCTTTTCATCAAGGCTTTCTAAATATTTTTGACCAGGCAGATAATGCCTTTGTTTCCGCTTATCGAATGCATCATAAGGATGGGACTTTTGAAATCAATCTGCAATACGCTTCTTGTCCTGATCTAAGTGATTCCATTCTTATTTTAGTCGACCCTATGCTAGCAACAGGTGCTTCTATGGATGTAACCATTAAACAGTTAAAAGAATATGGAACGCCGAAAAAGATTCATGTGGTAGCGGCCATTGCCTCTTCTTATGGCTATGAATACATTCGTCGTTTGCACCCGGATGTAGAACTTTGGATTGGAGATCTTGATGATGAGTTGACTGCCAAATCGTACATTGTTCCTGGCTTGGGAGATGCGGGTGATTTGGCTTATGGGGCGAAGTTACAAGCTTAGTTCAATTTTTAGTTTCCTACAGTAAGGAATAGTTACTCAAGTTAATATTCAAAATTTTCATTATATTTGGTGAAACGTATTTTAAAAACCAAATATAATGAAAACACCTACCCCTTTATTCCTTATCCTATTTTTGTTTTTGTTCGCCTCTATAGGTTGCAAACAAAGTGCTACCTCAGATAATGCCAGCAATAAAACAGAGCCACACTCTCCTAATCCAGTAACCACTACTGATGAATCTAAAAACAAAGATGAAAAAGATAAAGTCGTCCTAGCTGTAGAGGTAGATGAAGATGCTGTACTCTGTGGCAATGCCAATTTTGATTTGATGGCCACTATAAACGGGGCAGTTGAGAAATATACCGGGTTGAAATATAGCTCGGCAGATACGGCAGATTGTTCAGGGGTCTTTCATCGGGTGTTATTCGATATTAAAGAAGTTTGTACAGAAGCTGCTCTTCCTCCTTTTTCCAAAAGGTCATCTCGGGCACTTGCTCGCTGGTACTTCGACAAAGAGCGAATTCAGCTGGTTAGAAATCCAGAGGAAGATGGTCAGCTAATTGAAAAAGGTATGGTGATGTTTTATGGGAGGCCAGGGCAGAAATACGATTTCAAAAATTTTACAATTGATGACCTCGCTAAAGATGGTGGAATTTTTCATGTTGCAACAGTAGTTGATGTAAAAAAAGATGATAGTGGAAAAGTAATTTCTTATGATATTTTTCATGCTTTGAACGAAAGGAAACCAGCGCAGGTTAATACGGTCTTAGCTAAAGATCCCAATTACCCAGATCGTCCCGCTTATTCCTTTTCCACCGAGTATTGGGTAGCTTGCGCTAAAATGTTAGGGCCGAAGAGTTAGTCGTAGAATTGTTTTATTGTTCGTTTTGCCTGTCACAAAATTAGGCAATATTGGCTTAAAAACATATGGCATTTATTTTGCATGTGTTTGATGGCAAAGATATTGCCCCTTTTGTTACAACTACGGTAAATTAAACTCTATTACAAATGAAACTATACAACATTACCTTAGCGCTATTAGCTTTTTTCTTAATCGGATCTACGAATTTGCTAACGGCCAATCACAACCTTCCATACGAAACCACTTCCGATCATTCTATCGTAAATGTACGTATTAATATGCCGATTATCGGCACAGAGGATATTGCTACCAGCGTATTTTATTATGACATTGTTGGCCTAGAACCCGACGCAACAGCCAATCACCTAACGAGTGGTATTACCCAAGATATTCATGCTTTGATTACAGATTTGAAGTTGGATAAAAACTACGTAAAAATCGGAATCAAATTGAACTGGGGAGAAACGTCCAAATACTTTTTATACAATAGAAAGGAATTGACTTACGGAAAAATTGATTTGAATAAAGGAAAAAACTAGGTTTTATCTGCACAACTTTGCGAACTCCGCGGGCGGCTATGAGAAGAGGAAGACCTGCCCGAAATGAATTTCATTCAGGCGGGGCTCGTAAAGCGGTTGATATTAAATAGCTTTCAGGGCCTTCGCTAGTGTTCATTCCTTTGATTCTATAGGCTTTTGTTAATTCAAATTGAGTAACTTTGACGCATGTCATATGCTGCTCATAATCTTTCTGACACCATAGTCGCACTGGCCACTCCACCTGGAGCTGGAGCCATCGGTGTTATTCGTTTGTCTGGTCTGGATGCCATCCGAATTGTGGATGCTGTTTTTTATGGAAAAGAACTTCAGTCTCAGGCAAGTCATACCATTCATTTTGGAACCATTCGCAATGAAGAAGGGACGATCCTCGATGAGGTCTTGGCCTCTCTATTTGTATCTCCTCGTTCCTATACTAAAGAAAATGTGGTGGAAGTTTCCTGCCACGGTTCCTCTTTTATTATTCAACAACTTATAGAATTGTTCATCCGGAAAGGTGCGCGAATGGCGCAACCCGGAGAGTTTACCCTACGCGCTTTTTTGAATGGCCAAATGGATCTGAGTCAAGCTGAAGCGGTCGCAGATTTGATTGCCTCCTCATCGGCCTCTTCTCATCAAGTGGCGATGCAACAGATGCGCGGTGGTTTTAGCAATGAGATCGCCAATCTTCGTCAACAACTCATCGACTTCGCCAGTTTGATTGAATTAGAATTGGACTTCGGAGAGGAAGATGTAGAATTCGCAAATCGTGATGACTTGAAAATCCTAATTCATAAAATCCAAAAACTGCTCAAAACGCTCATCGATTCTTTCCGGCTAGGTAATGTTATAAAGAATGGAGTGAGCACGGTGATTGCAGGTCGACCGAATGCTGGTAAGTCTACTTTGCTCAATGCCCTTCTCAACGAAGATCGCGCCATTGTCAGTGACATCGCTGGAACTACGCGAGACACTATCGAAGAAGTACTCAATATCCAAGGCATCGCTTTCCGCCTCATTGACACGGCTGGTATCCGCGAAGCACAAGATCAAATCGAAGCCATCGGTGTTGAAAAAACAATGGAGAAAATCGAACAATCGGCTCTGATGGTTTATGTTTTTGATGTGATAAGAACACAACCGGAAGAAGTGCAGGCGGATCTCGAAAAGTTGGTCAAAAGTGGAGTTCCCTTTCTAGCCATCGCCAATAAGATGGACCTCAATCCATACACCAAAGCAGAACATTACCTCAATGATTTTCTTACGGAAAAACAATTCATTCCCGTGTCCGCTGTCAATAAAATGAACATCGAATATTTGAAGGAACGGTTGTATGATTTGGTGCTGGATAATAAGTTGTCCTTGGAAAGTACCATAGTAACAAACTCTCGTCATTACGATGCCCTTAACAAGGCGCACACGAGTTTGGATGATGTGCTACGTGGGATGGATGAAGGCGTGACTTCTGATTTTGTGGCGATGGATATTCGTCAGGCACTGCATCATTTGGGGACGATCGTGGGGGAGGTGAGTACGGATGATTTGTTGGGGAATATATTTAGTAATTTTTGTATTGGGAAGTAATGATCGAAAACAGGCGTTACTCGACGATGTTTGATAGTGGTAATTATACTCTAACTTATTTATATACAGTATTTTGCATATAACGTTTTCAGCGTTATTGTTTGCCTTTCTACATTTATTTACGTTATATTTGTACCTTATGTGTATCTTAATACTTTAGATTTGTATCTATTGTAGTTTCAAGGTACAAATTGGGGAGTTAATGGCAGTTCTAGTCAGTTACTGTCAGCCTCAGTCAAATTATGTCAACTCATGTCATATTCTTATAACTCTGTAACATGTCATCAAATATTAGAATTGAAAAGGTTTGTAACTTTTGTGAGGATACGTTTGTTGCAAAAACGCTAACAACTCGTTATTGCTCTAGAGCTTGTAATAAGAAGGATTACAGGAATCAAAAGCGCTTAGACAAAGTTCAAAAAAACAATGAACAAGTAGTAACGAAAGGTGTTGATGTTTCCTTATTTGAATTGATCTCATCTAAAGACTATTTGAATATTAGAGAAGCTTCCGAATTGATAGGTGTTAGTGAACGTACCTTCTATCGCTTGATTAAAAATGGAACTATAGAACCTTATAAACTGGGAAGTCGAACTATTATTAAGCGATCAAGTATTGACAAAATTTTTGAATAATAATCTCATGAAAGCAACATTACGACAAAGGAAGATTAAGGGAGGGAAGTCTAGTTTATATCTAGATTTCTACCCTCCAATTATTCACCCCGAAACGGGGAAGCATACGCGACGAGAATTTCTGAGTCTCTATGTTCATAATAGACCGAATGACACCATAGAAAAAGAACATAACAGGGTTACAAAATTACTGGGAAGGAATATTTGTGCGAAACGTCAAATTGCTATTTCAAAATTGTCATCTTCAATTATTATATTTTGAGAATGGAATTTATCTTTTTTTTCCTTCTCTGAAAGCTCAAAAAAATCAATTTTAAAAATATCGTCAAGTGATATTTTGTAATGATTGGAAATTGCAATCAGGTTTTCAAGTGGAAAAACCATTTCATCATGTATCTTCCTTAAATCTACTTCTGTTAAAATCAATTTGTCATTCATTTCTTCCAAGGTAGATGCCTTCATTGCATTCAAACCTTCAAGGTTTCTAATGATTCTGTTCTTTATTTTTCGATTCATAGATGTGTAAGAGATATGCAATAAAGCGTGTATTTTTAAACAATTTATTTCAAAAATACATTTTTTAATCTTATTTCAAACTAAATGTTCTGTTTTACTTGCACTGTAGGAGACTTATGTAAAGTAACTTAAAAGCGATGAAGTCATTATAGTTTGACTATAAGTTGTTTATGTATTCTGATAAATTGTTAAATTAAATGTGTTACAAACAGGTTCAGTTTATTTATTTAAGTATTCTTGTAGGAAGTGTAGACTGAATATTTTGAATTAAAATGATTCTCTAGGGTTGCAAGACCATAAGATTATATCATGGGGAATAAACAAGCGCTTGTGACGACTATAACAAAAGTTATATCAGACAAACCCAGAAGGGCTGTATATTTGTTGTAAATTATTTCATAAACGTTAAAATTATTTTCATCCGCAAAACAAAAATCATGAGTAATACAATCACAAAACAAATAGGTGGCCTGGTACTTAAAGTCAATGAATTAAATGCTATTCTTAGTGAGCCAGATACTGTCGGACTTGCGTTTGGTTTGACAAAGCCTGGTGTCTCACCGAATATTGACTTACTAGTTTACAAAGTCATAGAGCAGGATGGTGAGTTACAAGGAAAGGTTAGGGAGATAATGTATAAAATGGGGACGACAAAATATTCAGGAGCGCCTAAGAATTTGGAGTATTTTAAATTCGAGCATCTAGAAGAGTTAGAAAGGTGCAAATTTGGATTTGCTTATATCGATAAACATAATTATGAACGGCTATTTGAAAACGAGGAAGAGGAAGTATTTATTACCGGAACTACTAGAGATTATGGCTCCATGAATGAGATTAAAGGAGAATGGTTTTCTCTCCAAGTTGTACCTCGAAATGAGTACAACGAAAAACTGGAGGCTAGTCTTTTTGGAGCTGAGCCTAAAAATTTTTATATGCCGCCTTGCCCTCCCGTCTGGACTAAAGGTTTAAAAAGCGAGGGATATACTTCTATTAATTTTAAAAAATCTGTAAGTTAGCAGAAGTCTCTATTCAATTTATGCACCATTTTAAAGCGGTGAACATTAGAGCGTATTTTCCATTGAAACAAAAGAAATGCGCATACAGATTTATATTGGAATAATAATCTTAATTGCTGTAACAGGCTATAGCCAGTCCGTCAATCCGTCTTTTGACCAACTTGGTTCAAAGGATGGATTGAATGCATCTTATAATGATTTTTTTTACCTTGATTCACGTGGGTTTACATGGATAAGTTCTTTAGATGGCCTTCATCGCTATGACGGTCTTGAGTTGAAAAAATATCTAGATGGTAATATAGGCAAACAAGGAATAAGAGGTAAATATATTCAAAGTAATTTATTTGAAAATAGAGCTGGAAACTTTTGGTTTTCTACGTTTGAATGGATTAACTATTATGATCGACAAAAAGATCAATTTAGTGCTTTCCAATTAGAAAATGAGGAAGGAAAAACCATCTCTTCCGAGTATTGTGTTTTCTATCTGGAGCAAGATAGTATATTATGGCTGAAAGGAGGAGGAAGTATTTACACCTTTAATATTCATACTCAATTTCATCAAAAAGTAATCGCAACAAAAGGAACTCGGTTTACTGTAGATACTTTAAAAGATGGATCAGTTAAAAATATTTATGGTAGTTTATGGGATGGAGGGTCAGGATTTGAATTTATCAATATTTCCTCAAATGACAGTATTGAGAGTAAGCGTTTTTTAAAGAATGGTTTACCTAATCAAAATATAAATCATATTGAGATTCATGAAATTCTGATTAGAGATTCAAACGAAATTTGGCTGTTTTCAAAAGAAGGCATGTTGGGTTATGAACCTCAAGACAATAATTTCACTTTATATAGATTGCCGGAGCAAGATAATACGGTTTTAGATGGTACAATACTCAACGAAAAGTATCTTATTCTAGGTACTTCCCAAAAAGGAATTCAACTTTTTGATACTCAAAACAAGACTTGGGCAAATTTTACCGAGTATAATGAATTAAGTAAATTGTCTAGCAATAGTATTAGAGAGATTTACAAAACTAAAGAGAATCATTTATGGGTGAGTAATAACATGGGAGAAAATATAGATAATAGTTGGTTATTTAATAATAAATTTAGGAACCCATTTGCAGGTATAAAACAGGTAAATATTACTGCTATTGTCAATGATCAAAATAATAAAATATGGTGTGCAACAAAAAATAATGGTATTTATGTTTTTGAAAATGATGGTCATTTAGTTCATCAAATTATTTATGACCCCAGTGCAAAGGGAGAAAAGATTGGAAGCGTTAGTGACATTCACGATTTAAGTCTAGGAAGCAACGGAGAATTATGGGCCATTAATAACAACTCTGTATTTAAATTTGATACGAGTCTTAACGGTTTTCGAAATGTATATATGGGAGATAATAAAAAGATTTATGATTTAATTCATCTTTCTTCTTTTAATAAAAAAATGATTCTTACTGACGAAGGAGGCTTTGTGCTTTCTCCTAGTCTTAACGATCATTCAACTTTTGAACTTGGTGAAAAGGTTATAGCGGAGGAAGAATCTCAGACATTCCAGTTATTTGAAGGCCAGGACTCTTTAATCTATTTCCCTAATAATAAAAATGATCTAATTATTTATAAAAAAGGCGCACAGTTGTTAGATTCTTTAGGCCAAATTGAATTTGATCAAAATATAAACACTATTTGGGAAGATAAAGCAGTAGGTGCTTTGTGGATAGGAACTCCTAGTGGCTTATATAAAAAAGAAAAAGGTAGTTCTACCTTTGTGTCTCAATTTAACGACGAAGATTTACTATGGAAGACCCCAGTGTATAATATTTCTGGTGATAAAAGAGGTCGGCTTTGGCTCTCTACTAATAAGGGATTGTGGAGTTACAATGTATCTGCTAATAAATGTCAGCAATATCAAGAAGAAGATGGCCTTCCTGCTGGTTTTTCCTGGTCGGCTAAAGCCAGCAATTTTGAAAACAATATTTGGATTGCAACAACAACGGGCCTAGCAGTCTTTAACCCCGACTCTATTGAAGCTTACCCTTATGGACCAAAGATTCAGCTCAAAAATCTTAAGATAAATAGTCGTCCTTTTGAAACACCCAATTATATTGGCGAGTGTCATGATTTTCAATTAAAACATACTCAAAATAATTTTGACTTTGACTTTGTAGCTATTAGCAGTTATTTACCTAAGTTGAATAATATTTTTTACAGACTCAAAGAATTTAATGATAAATGGCAAATAGTTCGAAATGGACAGATTATACGGCTTTCTCAAATTCCACCAGGCGCGTATACCCTAGAAGTTTACGGAGTAAATGCAAACGGAATAAAAGGCAAAACAGAGTCTATACAAATAAATATTTCTTCCCCTATATGGCATAAGTGGTGGTTTTGGTTATCCATTGTTTTAGTTGGAATTAGGATTTTTGTATATGTATTTAATCGAAAGTTGCAACAACAACAATTGGTTTTTAAACGGGAGCAAGAAAAGCAACAATTAGCGTTTGAACATGCAAAGGAAAAGCAACAATTAGTTTTTGAATATGAGCAGGAGAAGCAAAAAATAACATTTGAAAAAGAGCAAGATATGAAAGAAGCATTACAAGAAGAACGAAATCGTATAGCTAGTGAAATGCATGATGACTTAGGTGGGGGCTTGAATACTATCCAAATATTATCGAAGCGTATTCGCAAGGAGGCCTTATCTGAGAATGTCTTGGATAATTTACAAAAGATCGAAACATATGCTTCTAAGTCAATCGAAAATATGCGAGAAATTATCTGGGCTATGAATAGCAATTATGACGTTCTACCAGAATTAATAGCCTATACCCGGAGATTCGTGTTAGAATATTTCGAAGATCATCATTTAGCTTGCAAAGCTAATGTCCCGGATAAGTTTCCTATTATTCCTATTAGTGGTGTAAAACGTAGAAATATTTTCCTATGTGTAAAGGAGAGCGCTCATAATATTGTAAAACATGCTAAGGCTAAATCAGTTGAAATAAAATTTGAATACGAGAATGGTTTAAAAATCACTATAAAAGACAATGGAAATGGTTTTAATCAAAAAATTAAAAAACATTCTGGTTATGGTTTAAAAAACATGAGAAGACGAATAGAAGAAGTTGGGGGCAAAATGACAATCGAACAAGAAAAAGGAACTAAGATCATATTTGAAATCCCTATTTCTTTTAAGAATAAAATAAATCACCCAAAACCCTAAAAAAACATTATGCAAGAAACAGTAAAAAAAATAGCTATAGTTGAAGATAATGCAGATCAGAGAAAATTTTTACAAAACGCTTTTGAAGAAACAGAAGACTTTCAATGCGTAAGCGCATATGAAAATGCTGAAGATGCAATTGCTTTTTTACCTAAATCAGATGTAGATATTGTCATCGTAGATATAGGACTTGGACATAACAGAGAAAGCGGAATTGATTGTGTTCAACAGGTAAAAGAATTAAGACCTGATATTCATTTTATGATGCACACTGTTTTTGATCAAGACAACAAAATTTTTGAATCATTGAAAGCTGGAGCAAGTGGCTATTTGATCAAATCGTTTGATGAAAATGTTATTGTTAAAGCTGTTCGAGAACTGGCAAGTGGCGGCTCTCCCATGTCTCCTGCTATCGCTCGTAAGGTAACTGATTTCTTTTTTAGTGAGAAAAACGCACCAATTAAAAAGATGGAACTCCTGAGTGATCGAGAGAACGAAGTTCTTAATTTGCTTTCAAAGGGGATGCTCTATAAGGAGATTGGTGTAGAGTTGAATATTACCACGGGTACTGTTAAACAACATATCCATAAAGTTTATCAGAAGCTTCATGTACAGAATAGGGGAGAGGCTATGAATAAATATTTAGGACGAATTTAACATAGGGTTATAACTTTCGTTATAGTCTTTATATTTCTGTTCTCTTTTTCTTTGTGTTAGTGGTTCTAAACGCGCTCCACTCTTGAGACTACTGAGATAAGTTGCTAGAAAACTTAGACTCAGTGGTTTTCTTGTTTTGAGGCGAGAACAAGTAAGCAGTATCTGAAATGTATAATTTTTTTAATTTGAATAACACTCTTTAAAAACATTGTATTTCAAACTTATGACTTGTATCTCTTACTTCATAAATACACTAAATTTACAAATGTGCTAACCTATGCCAAAATTCTGTCTTAGAATAAAGGGAATGAAACGGACTCAAAAAAGGATTATTGCTCAATTAGAGGAATTACCAAAATTCTTGGATAGCAATCTTAATTACATAATTTATAGTTTACTTAATCAAAGATTATCAAATCTTTCTGTTAGATCGTACTTTATTTTTAAAATGCATAACTATATAGATGAATGCATGAAGGAAGAAAAATGTCTAATAAAAGAGGAAGAAACTGATTTTTTTTCAACAAAGATTCCTTTCATTGGTGAAATAGTAATGACGATCATTTACATGGATAATCATTTACTCGATAATAAATTTGGGGTACATGAGGATAAAAAATCGATAGATCATTTATTAGGAAAAAATTTATTGAAAAATTTTTTGTACGACTACGTAGATAAGAATTTTCATTTTGAAGAGGCCTTTCTTATTCGCAAAACACTTACTGAATTATTTTTGTACGTAGACTTAGGACAATGGCTAGATAAAACCTATAATAATTATGCTTCTTTTAAAAAAGATGTCGGTCCAATTAACTTAAATCCTCAGCTGGATAAATTCGCCTATTTCGGAAATTCGCGAGTAATTATAGATGATTTAAAAAAAGAATATCCTGAAAAAGAAAATTACATTGAGCTTTATTTTACTCGTATTTTTCTTTCTACGGCATCTTTTTTTTATCATTTTTCTAAGTTACTAATGGAATTAAAAGGCTACAATGGTAAGCATTTTAATCATATTCTGCATTTTTCTTGCATTCATGGAATCATGCGGCAAATCGTCAATGATAATACAGACTTTATACAACACTCAGATGGTACCGCAACAAAAAAGGGCTCAGATTTTATGAGTGATTTAAAAAATGGAACTATTACTTTACCACTTATTTTCCAATTGTGCTCAGAAAATGCAGATTCTTCATTAACAAAAGAAGTATTAGAAAATAAAAATGATATAAAGGGCAGAGAAGAAGAAATATTAGATGAACTGATTCAATCCAAGGCGATTTTAAAATCAATGAAAATTGCAAGAGTTTTAACTTCATCCCAAGGATCAAGACCATATTTGGATGGTAATTTTCCTTCAGCGCATCATTTGAACAGTTTTTCAAGTATCGCTTTTAATAATAAATTTTATCATTCTATTTATAAAAGGCGACATTATTTACAGAAACGGGAAATGGGTGCATTCTGTTAAAAATTTCAATTATTCAGACTAAACCCTAGCTAATTCCTTTAAGAAGTTCACCGAAACTTTCTTTAAATTTTTGTTCAGCATTATCGAAATTGATATTTTTATTTTTACTTCTATTAAAATAAGTCTCCAGAATCTCAGACTTGTAGGCTGAAAAGTCTACATATAAAATCTCATCCTTATTTTTACTCTCCCAATCACGCAAAATTTTAGGATTGTTACAATCGTCGTACTTAACAGATATAATTTTTATTTTCTTATTTTCCATAATTTGGGTAAGCATAATTTTAATTTCAGTCTTAACCCATGTAGCACGGATAGAATTTTTTGAAACAACAACAACAAAATAAAGGGAATTATTTATTCCTTGACTAATTTTTTCTTTTAAAAAATCCCCCGCTTTTATTTGATCAACATCTTTCCACACGCTTATATTTTCTTGCTTTAATTTTTTAGAAATAACATTGACAAACTCTTTATCCTTCCTAGAATGAGAAAGAAAAACATCAAAAACTTTAGCCTTGTTTTTTTTCTGTAAGTAAAAATCAATCTTTGACGATAGATTCTTATAGTCAAGGAATTGTTTATATTCGAAATGATCTGTATCCTGATCTGCAAATAACTGCCTAGTCCCATCTCGATCATCTTCTGTAATTATAAAAATGCCTACCTCAGGATATTTTTTCTTGAGTTCCTTTCTAAGTTGTAGACCATCAGGCTCAACGGTATCACCTATCCTTGTTTTTAAATGAAGGTCAAGTATGAATAAATCATATATTTCCTGAGATGCTTTCTCTAGTGCAGCTTTCCTTGTCGTTACATCATCTATATAAAAAATCTCGGACAAAGCGCCCTTAAATATCTCACAAAACCCCTCATCATTATCAACTAATAATATTTTGCATTCTTTTTTGTTAATGGCCTCTTCTTTCATGACATTACTGCCTTCTTATATCGTTTACAAATCATTGGGTAAGCTCTAAAAAGGTGTGGATAAGAATCATAGTATTTGTCTACTCGATATCGCAAATTATCCATAGATAATTCTAGGGATGCTGCAGCTTTTCCTTTTTTACCTCCATGAGCCACCAAGGCATCTTCTATTTCTTTCAGATGCAAAGAAGCTATTGTTGCGTCTTTATCCAGAGGTTGGTTTTCGTCAGGAGTTGTTGCTACAGTGTTGGTATCATCATTAGCAAATACAGAATCAAAAATTTCTTCAGGATGAATAAATTCACGTGGCAGTAATGATTCATCTATTTCATCCAATTCTAATACCTCATACTTCGCACTGACACTTTTGATAGTATTCACTAATTCCCTGATGTTTCCGGGATAACTATATTCATTCATTTTTTTAATAACCAATGGAGTTAAGTCATCCATATTAACTCCTTCCTTATTAAAATAGTATCGAATCATTTCAGGTAGATCCTCTCTCCTTTCTCGCAAAGGTGGAATTTCAATAGGGAATTGATTTAATCTATAATAAAGATCTTTTCGAAAATGACCAGCTCTCACTTCTTTTTTGAGGTTTTTATTGGTCGCTACAATAATTTGAACATCTAATTGTTTAGCATCTCCTCCTATTGGATTAACAATTTTATCTTCAATAAATCTCAGCAATTTAGTCTGAATATTACCATTAATCTCTCCTATCTCATCCAGAAAAAGAATACCTTTATGTGCCTTCTCCAAAGCCCCTTTCATATCTTCTTTCGCATCAGTAAAAGCTCCTTTTTTATGTCCAAAAAGTCTACTCTCCATTAAGGTTTCTGTTAAATTTGACAGATGCACAGCTTCAAAGGGTTTATCTTTTCGAATGCCATACTCATGTAAATATCTTGCTGCGACTTCTTTTCCTACGCCACTTTCACCTGTCAGTAAAACGGTAATATTTGGTTTTTCAGAAAGCTTAGAAAGGTATTTCTTTATCTTTAAAATTTGGGGACTTTCTCCAATGAAAAAGCTGGTGGGCCTATCTTCTTTTATTACTTTGGCAGTAACTTTTTCTGGAGATCGATTCAGATATTTATCGGTTAAGATTTTTGATGACTCTGCATCGAATTCGTCTTTTCGAATATAATCATCTGCCCCTAGCTTCAATGCTTTAACTATTGTTGCCGAACTAGGATCTTTAGAGCAAATAATAATAGGAACAGTAGGTTTCTCTTGCTTAAACGGTTTAATTAGGTCAAGGCCATCTAACTTTGTATTGCTATCTAAAAACAAATCCAAAATAACTAAATCAATTTCTTGAAGCTTAATAGCCAATAAAGCTGCCTTGACACTCCGTGCATTTAAAATATTATATACTTTCCCAAAGGCAAGTCTGATTTCATCTTGGAAACTTTGTTCATCTTCGACCAGTAATATTCTCGGCTTTTTTACCTTCGTCATAATTCAAAGTAGATTATTTTAAAACAAGATTTACTGTTCGATCCCACATAAGTGCATTGTATTGATCTTTACGTAAGAAATAATCTGCACCAAGTCTGATCGCTTCATTACTTGTTTTGACATTATCATCATTAGTAAAAACAATGATAGGTATTTCAGGTTTTATTTTTTTTATGGTTGCTATAAAATCTAACCCTTGCATTTTCTTTGTTCCATTTTCATCTTCAAAGATCAGATCTAAAACAATTAGATCATAATTTCTTTCTTTCAATACATCTTCTGCCGCCAGGAGAGAAGTAGCCCATTCATAATGATATTGCTTTCCCAGATGTTGGATGTTTTTATACCCCTTCTCTTCATCATCGATTACAAGGATAGTCGGTTTTTCTTCAAAGGTCATTTGATTTTGATGCAGAACATCTGTCTTTGAGAATGATTTTCCACTGCGAACAAAAGCAATAACTTTATCCCATTCTTTGATATCATATTGAGTTTTCAATAAATAATGTTTAGCTCCCATCTCAAGAGCTTTATCAATATAAGAAATATTATTGGAAGTAGAGGCCATTACAACAGGTATTGAGGGAAAAGTTTCACCTATCTTCTTCAATAAAACAAACCCATCTTGATGATCTGTTTCGAGATTTAAGTCAAGAAAGATTAAATTTATTTTAGTCTCACTTAAAAGACTTAGGGCATCTTTGGAAGTACTGGCATTTACGATTTCATAAATGGGAAACCCCTGGACAATTTGTTTGTAAAAAGCAGCATCATCGTCAATGATCAATATTCTACCAGCAAATTCTACGTTTATATATCGTTTGTTAATTCTATTAAAAACCTTGATTACTGTATCAATTTTACTATATGAATCTGTGGCCTTAAATTCTTCTTCTCTCTTTAATAACCTTCTGGGAGTTAAGTCTTTTTTACCACTTGTAAGCTTGTTTAAGCTAACAATAATTTCATGTATTTTCTTTTCCTCTAAAGTCGACTGAAAAGGTAAAAATTTGAATAAGAAATGATAATTATACCAACGACTAAATAATAACTTCATGTCTTCTCTGGCAGGGAATAAGATTTTTGTCCATATCGTTTTGAATGATTGTTTTTCATGTTGTAATTCCGAACTTCCATAGTAATGGATTTCTGCAGTTTGCAAGCTACCTCTGAGGTGAGAAATCGTATCGATAATTCCCTGATTATGATGTCCCTTAAAAAAAACACTTAATTTCTCTAACACACATAATCCTGAGGTTTTCATTTCCTTCTCCCATTGGTTAAGCGTAGATTGGGCTTTTTGAACAAATGAACTAAAGACAAAATCATCTTTTTTGATAGCCAATAGTTGCAAATAATTTGAATGTTCTAATTCTTCAAATCCAGCCACTACTAATTTTATGTTACTATTTTTTCGTTTAAGAAACCTTTTCCAAACTTTAAAAACAGAAATATATACCCCTTTTTTTTTGTCTTCAAATATAGACTCAAGTGGCTCTACGATCAATACCACATCAGCATTTCCTAATTTGTCACTGGATACATTATACTCAGTGAGGTTATTATTTTTACCAAGATATTTTATAAGATATTCCTTAATTGCTGGTTTATCACATAGGTAGCAAATGTTCATAGTACATCGTTTTATTCTATTCTGTTTTCATAATATCTATAAGTTGAGAAAATTCTTTTTGAATTTTTGACATTAATTGATACACGGACGGAATAAATGAAGTTTCTTTTTCTTTAAAAAAAACTTGATGAAGTAACTCATCCACATCTTTAAGCTCTTTTTTCGTTTCTGGTTTATGTTTTGCCAGATTTTTTTTAAAATCATCAAAAATGTACGAAGTTTCATAATAGCGTTCTTTATCCTTTAGTATTGATTCTTCTGTTGGATCTAAAACAGCTAAATTGTCACTTACAAAACTTTTAAGCCTTAGCATTAATAAAGGGTTTTCATTCATAAGTGCTTCGCGAATATTAATATTTTCTTCCTCAATTAAAGGTAATAAACAGAGAAGTAAATCATCTCTTAGTTCGAATATTTTAATATCAAATTCATTCTTATAATAAAACCACACTTTATCGAAATGAGGTTGAAAAACTTGTTTATTTTCTCTATCTGCAACTATGATTTCAGGCTTACTTGGTTCTATAGGCTGATCAAAAAAATCATCTTTATCATTTAAGAGGCCACTGTTTCGCGCATTATGATAAATAAAATCTCTACCATCTCCGATTAAGAAACATTTATTTGCCTTTGTTTCATTCAATACAAACGTGACCTCTTTTGGAGTAAATCCGTTAACTCCTCGATGGAGAAAAACAAATAGTTTGCTGTTTTCTTCTTCATGATAGTTAATCAGTTTTGCAAGATATTTCTTACTATTTGGATGATCATTTATTATATCTGTTCTGATTATTTTCGCTTCTGGGTTTTCAAATTCTATACCGCGTGTAGTTTGAGAACATACTAAATATTCATTCCATATTAAGTCTTTCCCGAGGTTGTTGCTTTTAAAAATGTCATCGCTTTTTTCTGTAGACCAAAAATTGGCATTAACTTGATTTTTTTTGAAATCAAACCATTTCCATACGATCAGCATTTTCCTTTTTGTTGGCATCTAATAAACTACTATTTATTTTTAATATAATCTTATGATCCAAATAAGACTTTGCATAAATTAAATTTCAATTCAATATCATCTTTCTTTAAACTTGCTTTTTCAGTAGCATTAATTAAGGATTCGATAGGTCTAAAAGTAGTAAATTTTGTATACTCAGTCTTTTCGATTTCTTTCCACCATTTGGTTCGTCCACGGCCACTACTAATCACTAAAATAAAGTTATCGTGGTTTGATTTTCGATTTGCTAATATTTCATTTTTGATAAATTCAACTACTCTTTCTTCTCCATACTTTTGTCCATTTTCGTCTTCTAAAGCTTCTATAAAAGAAAGATGCATTATTAAAAAATGGAATTGATCAATATTTTTCTTTACCTGATTCCATCTATTTACATCTTCCCGATAAATACCACACCGTAAATGTTTATCAAGAAATTCCCTTTTTTCATCATCCACCCTTTCAGCCACGCGATTATCAAATATATATAATCGGGTAACCAATATTTCAATTAGTTCATTTAATTTGAGATGGTCTATAGTTGCGTTATTAAATTCTTCAATACTAGTTACGTTATCAAAAAAATATTCTTTAAGAACACCATGAGTTCGAATATTCCCGACTGAATTTTTAAATTCCAAATCACTTGCTAAAGAACTGTGCTCAAACGAAATATCAAACACTTTGTGATCACCATAATCCGATGCTTGAGGTTTATAATTCTCATTATTAAAATACTTGGCTCCATCATCTTCATCAAAAACAATATGCCCAATAGGTGTTTTCCTTTGTCGAAGAATAATTCTCAACCCATCTTTTTCATTTTCCCCATTATCGTCTTCCTCATCTTTTATCCAATTTGTCAACCATCTTTTATAAATTTTTTCTGGTGAAATATCTTTGGGCAAATTTTGTAAAATCCGAACAACCCCTGCTCTCTTTGCTTTTTCAAATTCTAATTCTGCTCTTTTGCATATGTTAATAAATTTGAAGCGAGATATATTTTCCCATTCCCAATATTGTTTTGATGAAATGTGAATAATAAAATCCCCACGCCATAAATGGAAGTATTTTTTCAGGCAACCTTCAGTTTCGGTATAAATATTATCAAATTCACTCTCTATTTTTATATACTTCCTGGAACTGACCTCAAAATCTTTGTATTCGTTTTCACTTTCTTTTATTGATCTGCCGATTTTCAACCAGGGATAATATCTGAAGTCCCGACTGTTACTTCTTGTTTTTTCATATTTACTGCCTTTTTGCACACTAATAAAATCATTATTAAAAAGCATAGCTGCACAGACTTTATCTTGAAACGAACCTCCCAACTTGGGTTCCTGTGTGTCCTTAGTAATGATATCATCCCACAATCCTTTGATTCGACTCTTTATTAATTTACTGGATATTTTAGTAGGATGATCTAAACACACTCCCACTTTAAGAAGCTCTTCCTTGTCACTTACATGTTCTCCTTCGGTATCTACTTTTCTTGGGTGAATTGAAATACTCAGATTCAAGCCATTCTTTTGAATATCTTCAAGTGCTGCTCCCTTAAAATGTTTAACGTTTCGAATTTCGTTTTCAAGTAATGTATAAAATGAATGCTTTCCAACTACTCCACCTGGAAGAAAAACGGTAAAACTTTCAAGCACTTTTTTGAAGGTATCAAACAATTTTCCTTTCTTCACGTAAGAGCTTTGTTGTTTATCCTCTTTTTTTCTTTCTTGTGGGAGTACAGCATCTTTTAGGTTTATTTCTGCAAAAACACCATCTAACTTTTGTCCTTCGTATTCTTTAATCGTTTTTATATTATCAAAATTGTTCTCTTCAGGATTTTTTCGTTCATAAGATTCAAATACGGTAATTCTCACATTAATCTTGTTGACTCTTTCTGAATTTGCGATAGTTCCCAGATAAAGTGAATTGTTGATAAAGTCATTCCAGATTATTTCAAAAAAATTATTAATCTCTCCTCCAAAATTAATTCCTCGTGTAACCCCACTCCAGAAGGCACCTTTCTCTAATAAAAATTTAAATAATGGTTGAAGTTCTTTGGCTAAAGGAGCACGATAGAGGGAAATCGCATTAAGGCGTTCTTCCTGAAGATCATTTAATACACCCGAAATCTTTTTCGTTTCATCAATGATTTTTTGTATTCTTTCTTTGTATTTTATAAAGTCGTAATTCTCCTCTTCCAAAAGTTTGGCTCTTTCAAGAAACCACCAATTAAGCACTGTCAAACTATGAGCACTCACATTATGTGCATAGGAGTCTATCAATATAGCTATAATTGCTCTTTTACGGTGTTCATTTGCTATATATTGAGGAATTACATTATTCTGACGAATCCTTTCTTCAATATAAATTTTTGATCTTTTATAATATTCATGTAAATCCAGTTCTTTTAATATGACACTAGCATCGAGGTATTCATAATAATCTGCACTGGTTAGTTCCTCTAAATTAATTCTTGAAGCAATAAGAAAACTAGAATTCTGATCTTCTAAATCCCAATCAAAAAGTAAGCTCTCATATTCAACTATAAATATTTTTATAATTTGGGTAATTATTTCTATCCTTCTTTCATAAGCTCCTTCTGATGTATCAATTTCTTCATCTTTAAAAACCAAATGTACAATTCCTTCAAATTGACCAAAAGCAAATATTGGCAATGAAATAAAATGATCTTTTTCCTTATCAAAATACTTTTCAAGTATAGGAAACTCTGCTTTTTGACCGTCCGTTTTAGCTCCTCCAGCCATATAATTCTTCAAATCTCCGATCTTTGCGCAATCCTCGATGGTAAGTTGATCATCTTTAAATCCATTATATATCCTTGAGCCTTCTTTCGCTTTTGCACCAACCAGCTTAATCTCGTTTAGTGCATTCCAGGATTTGTCTAAATTATCATCATTGGCATTAAGCAATTCTCTCATGCTTTCTACCCCTGCATAAATAAGAGTCTCTTCTTTCAGTTCTTTCTGATTTCCTCTATTCTTAGGATTTAATACCATCATAAAATCATGATTGATGATATTATAAAACCTCAATGTATTGTAGAATCTATTATACAATAGATTACAAAATTCTTTATAATTGGAAATTACAAAATCCCAGTGACTGTCCGGAATATGTTCGGGGTTATGAGCAACAGTATTTGCCATATTTTTTTCTTTCGTTTATTTAATGTAAAGTTGGTTCTTTTCGATATTGTTTATGTATCTGGTTCTTTCGTTTATAAATAGAATGGTAAAATCGATTATTGTATGCAATATTTCCTAAATCTAACAATATAGCACTATACTTATTTTTTTTATCCAAATATGATTCGAGAAAATTAGTAAGATCTCTTCCTATTTTCATAGATTTTGGTAATGCTCCTGATATTAAAATTTCATCTAAAATTTGCAATTCTTCTTCTTTCGTAACTTGAATTGATGAAGATTCAAGATGTCTTTTAATAGAACTTTCATGTTTTATATTTTTCTGAAGATGATAAATAAGTGGTAAGGTGATAATCTTGTGTTGTAAATCATTAAGATTATCGCTTTTTGATTTACCTATTGTTTTTCCTCCTCCTGAAAAATCGATATTGTCATTTACTATTTGTCTGGTGATTCCATGCAAATGCGCAAAATCCAAAATGTTATCTTTTTGTTCACCCTGATACCCTGTCAATTCAATAATTAAAGCTGCCATTTCTCTAAACAAAACGGCGCAAGAAAGATACATTTTGGTAAAATATAATTGAATGAATGCATATTTATCTGGAAACTTAAGGCCTAATTCTTTTACTAACGATTCAACGTGCTGTTGATGGGGAACAAAAGATTGGCACTGCTTAATTAAATTTATTTTTGTTTCTAGGCCAGAGTTAAAGTTTGAATATGTTGTGAATTTTTTTTCTATGTGTTGACCTTTATCGACAAATAGAAAAATACGGCGAATAGACATTCTTATTTTTTCTATTTCTGTAAAATTAATGTTGTCTATATATTCAAAAAGCTTTGTTTTCATCAAATTCGCAGAAGACATATTCTGATTAATCTTCTCTCCATTAATTACTCCATTCTTTTTGTCAAATATTTGATTATATAAGTACATCACAGTTATCATCACCTCTGTAATAAAGGGCAACTCAATTTCTGTCAGCTTAAGAGGCATTTTTTTTAATTCCATTTTTTCATTTTTTGCACACTCTAGAATGTATAAATAAATATAATGTGTAAAAAAGGCTCTGACACAAGGTTTACTTAGTTTGCTGTTAAGCAATCCAAGTAATTCACTATCCAGATCGGTAAAATTAAAAATATTAAGATGTTGTACTTCCTTTTTAATGGCAGAAGCTATACTTGTCATAGCTTCAAGTCGGTCATCCCTCATACATCTGTGGTTTTGTCGTTTTCCGTTTGTAAAACTTTTGTTTAAGCACTAAAAGTAATAATAAATGTTAATAAACAATGGAAAACTCGAATTCTATATTCCACCTAAACAAATCTGGCATTTGACATAAAAAGTAAACTCATCTAAATAAAAAAACCGCTAAACTGGCTCAACTACTGTAATTAATATTACTATAATCCAAATAGAAATGATTACATGATGCATTAGAAATAGAACTCTTTCTATTGCTTTATTATGTGCATGCACCGAAAAAAAATCTATCATTTGATTTTGCATTTCTTAATCTTTAGTTGGCCTTTAGTTCTGAATTTTATTATTTCTTTACTTTTAAAAGAAAATTAAAATTCGACATTATTATAGCCCTTTATAGAGGGTTTATATCAATTAGGATTCCAAAAACACAAATAACTGACAATCAATCACTTATGTGTTTTTTTTTTTACTTCACCAAGATACGGAAGCTATTTTTTTTAGAATTCTAACTAAAATTCTAAAAAAAATCGAATAGTTGTTTTTTTGATCTGATACTCACATAACAAATTATTTCCTGAAATTATATTGTTTCAAAAAAAACATGGAATTTTTCACAAAATTGATTTCAAAAGGATCTACACGTATAAGTTTTCAATAACACAACAACAGAAAATAACTTTTACTAGAATTCCCATGGAAGGACAATGAGTACATATTGTTAGCATTTAGAAACCCACCTCTTTTAATTTTATATTATTATTAAACATCAAAATCCTATCTACATTTGACACTCCCGTCTACCATCAAAAACTCAATCTCATTATTTGTAGACCATCATGAATTGCCAATATTATTTTATTCGCTTTTTCTTAGAATTCTATTTAGAATCCAAACTCGAATTCTAAATAAAATGGAATATTCAAAAAACAAACACCTCGCCTAATCTACATAAGTTATTAATAATCAATCAGTTGAGTGTTGGTATTTATATTGATATAAGGAGAACCATGAACGTGATTTTTTGACGCTAATTCTAAAATCGTATAAAATGATACCCTGTTTGTCTCCATGCTTCATCCTAACTTTTGGCACTAGATGCCTTAGTAGTATTTTGGTCAACTCTCTAGCTAGAAGTGACTTATTAGGTTTCTAAATCTGAATTGATTTATTAATTATTAAGACCTTAATCATGAAAAAATTAACCTCTTTACTTTTATACAGCCTATATTTTTATTACGGTTTTTGGAACTGTCATTTTGCCAGAAGTGACTTATTAAGAAGGTTAATAAAATTTAAAACCTAAGAATATATACAATAACTAAACACAACAATACAAATGTGTTTTTTCTATATACTTTTTAATTTAGAATTCGGTTTAGAATTCTAAATAATCCAGTTTAAAAGTTCTTAAACCAAAAACATATAAAGTCATAAACAACTGATTATCAATTAATTAAAATGTGGAGTTAGATTTGATATTAGCATTACAATAATTGAGAACTTTCATTACTCATTATTTATTTTTTCACTAAAATCTAAAAACATGAAACATAACATTGGTTTTGCAGAAATGAATGAGGAGATCATTCGTCTTGAAATAGAAAAATTCGAACGAGTACAGAATCGTAAAATGGTTCTTTATTTTATAATCACCTTTTTTTCTATGCTCATAGCGATCATAGCAATTGCATCTTCAAGCTAAATGAGGCTGCATCAAAAATTTAATTATGAAGTACCTAAAATTAAAATTTAGCTTTCCCCAATATAGTCCTGAACCTTTAGGATTCAGAATGTTTTGGGTCGAATGCATGCCAAGAAGTGATTTATTAATAAAATCATTTTAACGCAATTCAACTTTATTTTCTAACTAAAAAAGAATATCATGCAAAAGAAACAAGGAATTTCCAGATTGCTAGAACTCAGAGACGAAGAACTTAGAAGAAAGCATTACAGAATCGCTTATACTATATTTTCTCTGATAATAATTACAGTTATTTGTTACTCTCATCTTTAATTTTGTTTTGTATTAAGGTAAATTTTAAAATTACACTCATTTTTTTAAGCAAAATAAATAACGATGAGTTTCCATTTATAAAGATGTCCTATGGTAATCAACCATACGGGCATTTTTTTATTTTTATACACCTACACCCAATTTTCAACCAATGATGGTGAATATTTAGTTGATTCAAAATACACTTTTTTACCAAAATAGAACTCAGCAGGTGTATGTTTTTTTCTGTCAATTTTCAAAGAGGAATGTGGTTTCTCAAAGTTATAAAAATCCATAAACTTCTTTGTTCCGTCGTATAATTCCTTCCCTCCATTTGGAGCATTTAGATACAAATAATTGTATTTATAAGTCTTCCAAAATCGTTCATGAATATATTATCAATAGCTCTACCTTTTCCATCCATGCTAATTTTAACACCATTATCTTTCATCGTTTCTGTCCAGAGCTTTGATGTAAATTGACCTCCTTGATCCGTATTAAATATATCTGGAGTTGGATACCAATTCAATGCTTGTAAGAAAACATATTTACACCATTTGGCAGTCATTGAATTAGAAATGTCCCACGCCAAAATATGCCTTGAATACAAATCTATTATCGCAAATAAATACATGTAACCACGTTTCATTGGTAAGAATGTAATATCCGCAGCCCAGACCTGATTTGAATAAGTTACCTCTAAATTCCTTAGCAAGTAAGGATACTTATAACTTGTCGGATCAGATTTACTTGTATTCGGCTTGTGCCCTAAGGCTCTGATATCCATTAGCTTATACAGCCTCTCAACTCTCTTTTTATTTATCGGTTGTAACCCTAAGCCGTTTAGATAATCAGTCATGCTTGGTACTCCAAA
>CAYTVR010000071.1:0-25461 GCA_964441245.1 uncultured Saprospiraceae bacterium
ATGGTCAAAGAACATCATCGTATCTTGCCTCAGGTAAAATTACTGAATCAATATGGACCAACCGAAGGGACCGTTGGTGCGACGATTTATTCTACGCCTGCTGATTTTGATGATATTAAAGTGCCTATTGGAAAAGCAATTGATGGCGTAAGTATTTACATTTTAAATGAAAATTTACAAAAAACGAAAGTAGGAGAGATCGGCGAAATTTATATCAGTGGAAAAGGAGTAGCGCGTGGTTATCTCAATCGTCCAGACTTGACAGCGGAGCGATTTATCGCTGATCCCTTTCGGGAAAATGGAAAAATATATAGAACTGGAGATTTAGCCAAATGGTTGCCAGATGGAAATATTGATTTTATAGGCCGAGCAGATTATCAAATCAAACTCCGTGGTTATCGAATTGAACTTGGAGAAATTGAAGCGGTCATTGCCAAACATCCAGATGTCTTGGAAACCGTAGTGAATAAAATTGGAGAAACGACTACAGATCAAAAATTAGTCGCTTACTTGGTTTTAAAAAATAAAAAAGAGATAACGATTTCTCAGCTGCGAGATTTTTTGTCTAATCATCTTCCTGATTACATGCTTCCTGCTGCGATGCTTGTTTTAGATAAAATGCCTTTAACAACCGCGGGAAAAGTAGATCGAAAATCTTTGCCGATTCCCAATCGAGATCGACCCAATTTAGTTCAAAAATATGTCGCTCCACAAAAAGATTTGGAAAAATATCTTGCAGGAATTTGGACAGAAATTTTAGATATAGATCAAATTGGGATCAAAGATAAATTCTTTGAATTAGGTGGAAATTCCTTACAAGCTGCTCGCTTTATCAATCGATTACAAGAAGAATTAGGAGAGACTATTTTCATTGTCACCATTTTTGATACCCCAAGTATTGGAGAATATGCAGCGATGCTGGAAAAAGATTATCCCGAAGCTATTCTAAAAAAGTTTGGTAAAAAATCAATTCAACAAAAGGGTGAGAGAAAGCAAGTAAGCAAGTCTAAATTGACTGTAGCAGACTTTAATGAGTTTGCTAAATTTATTCCTTCCTTACCGGAAAAAAGGAATATCGATTCTGAAAGTTTTTCCTTACAACAAGAAAAGCAAAAAGGGCCTATTTTTATTTTGGCGCCACCACGTTCAGGGACCACTTTGTTAAGAGTGATGTTAGCTGGACATCCTGATTTATTCGCAGCCAATGAGTTGCAGTTGTTAGGATTTCAAGATATGAAGCAACGAGCGACAGCTTATGCTGGAAAGTTTTCTTTATGGAAAGAAGGGCTTGTCCGAACAGTTATGGAATTGAAAAATTGGACAGCGGATGAAGCTAAAAACTATATTCAAAAAATAGAAGAAAAAAAGCAATCCACGAAGGATGTTTATGCAACTTTACAAAAATGGATAGGTGAAAAAATATTGGTAGATAAATCTCCATCCTACGTTTTAGATGCCGCAATTTTAGAAAAAGCAGCAACAGATTTTCCGAATGCAATTTTCATTCATTTAGTTCGTCATCCCTATTCGATGATTACTTCTTTTGCAAAAATGCATATGGATCAAGTGATGTATTTAAAACCACATCATTATACCTCTAAAGAAATTGGGGAACTCATTTGGACAGAAAGCCATCGCAATACTTTAGCCTTTTTGAAAAAGATTCCTGCGAATCGACAATGTAGGATTCAATATGAAGAATTGGTACAAGATCCTCGTTCTGTAATGGAAGAAATGTGTCAAACTATTGGCCTTGATTTTCATCCAAATCTCATTGATCCATATAAAGACATTGATCAAAAAATGACGGACGGGATCTATCAAGATTCCAAGCCAATGGGTGACGTTCGTTTACTAGAACATAAAAAAATAAATCCACAACTAGCTGAATCTTGGAAAGCCATTGAACAAAATAATTTCTTGAGCGACACGACGCAGTCTTTAACTCGACAATTTGATTACACCACTACTTCTGCTCAAGAAAAAAACAACGAAAGCAAAAATACTGACATTGCTATTGTTGGAATGAGTGGCCGTTTTCCCGGGGCTAAAAATATAGATGAACTTTGGCAAAATTTAAAATCTGGAAAAGATGTTAGCCGGACTTTTACCGAGGAAGAACTAATAGCGGCAGGCGTAGATCTAGCTGTTTTTAAAGATCCTGATTATGTCAATCGAGGTATGTTGATGGAAGATGCAGATTGTTTTGATGCAAGTTTTTTTGGTTACCATCCAAAAGAGGCCGCTTTGATGGATCCACAGCATCGCATCTTTTTGGAATGTGCTTATGCTGCTCTTGAAAATGCTGGTTATGATCCCAATCAATATCAAGGGAAAATTGGAATACTAGGAGGCATTGCTCGAAACACCTATTTGGTCAACAACGTAATGACACATCCACAATACTTTAAATCTATTGATGATTTTCAATTGGGGATTACCTTAGAAAAAGATTTTCCAGCCACTCGTGTAGCTTATAAATTAAATTTGAATGGTCCAGCACTAAGTGTGCAAACGGCTTGTTCAAGTTCTGGTGTGGCTTTGCATTTGGCATGTCAATCTGTATTGTTAGGAGAATCTGATATGATGTTGGTGGGTGGTGGCCGGATTCAACCGCCATTGACGGCAGGGCATTTACATAAGGAAGGACATGCACTCTCTCCTGATGGTTATTGTCGGACTTTTGATGCAGATGCACAAGGGATGGTTCGCGGAAATGGCATGTCTTTTATTGTGATTAAAAAATTAGAAGACGCGATCAGAGATAGAGATGAAATTCATGCAGTTATCAAAGCAACAGCGATTAATAATGATGGATCGGACAAAATAGGATTTACTGCTCCTAGTATCAAAGGTCAAGCTGGAGCGATCGAACAAGCGTATCGAAAAGCAAACATTGATCCTGCTACCGTGAGTTATGTCGAATGTCACGGAACGGGAACTGCCTTGGGCGATCCCATTGAAATCGCAGGACTGACTCAAGCCTTCAAACAGTTTACAGATAAAAAAGGATTTTGTGCCGTTGGATCTGTCAAAACAAATATTGGACATTTAGATGCTGGCGCTTGTATCGCTGGGATTATTAAAACGGTGTTGTCGCTCAAGCATGAATATTTGCCAGCGAGTTTACATTTTAAGCAACCTAATCCTCAAATTGATTTTGCGAATTCACCATTCTTTGTGAATCATCAATTGCGGGATTGGAAACGCGGAACACAACCACGTCGGGCAGGAGTAAGCTCATTTGGTTTAGGTGGTACAAATGTGCATGTTGTGTTAGAAGAAGCACCGCAGATCATTCATCCGATGTCTTCTCGGGCGCAAAATTTATTATTGCTTTCTGCAAAAACAGAAAAAGCGCTCAACGAGTCAACGCTCCAATTGGCCAACTATCTAGATCAAAATAGAAATATCAATTTACAAAATGTAGCCGCCACCTTACAATTAGGACGTCAACATTTCAAACATCGCCGAATCATTGTTGGTAAAGATGTGGATAAGTTAGTAACTGACTTACAAAAAAATAATCAGACCACCGTTTTATCTGCAAATGTAAAAGAGGTAGATAAACAATTGGTTTTTATGTTTCCCGGAGGAGGAGCGCAGCATACCAACATGGGATTAGAATTGTATCAAGAGGAATCGGTTTTCCGTAAGGAAATAGATCACTGTTTACAATTATTAGAAACGCAACATCAACTGTCGTTAAAAAACATTTTATATCCAGACCATGATCGGAATGAACCAATCATGGATCCGCTACATGGGATTACTTTATTGTTTGCAGTAGAATATGCAACAGCACAATTAATGATGTCATGGGGATTGATTCCTTCAGAAATGATTGGTCATAGTTTGGGAGAATATACCGCAGCATGTATTGCTGGTGTGATGTCTTTAGAAGATGCTTTGGCTTTGGTAACTTTGCGAGGACGATTGTTTCAGGATTTACCAGAAGGTGCCATGCTGAGTATTCCATTGCCTCCCCAAGAAGTGGTTCGGTATATGGACAATGAGTTGAGTTTTGCAGCCATCAACAAGCCAGATCATTGTGTAGTCTCTGGTTCGGTTGAAGCCATTGATCGGATTAAAGAAAAGTTCAATGCGGAAGAAATTCATTCTACACGATTGCATATCACTGTTGCTGCACATTCTCATATGATTGAACCCATTTTAGATGAGTTTGGAGAACTTTTGGATACCATACAATTTGGAGAACCAAGGATTCCGATTGTCTCTAATTTGAGTGGAACTTGGGTAGAATCCAAAGAGATCATGACTCCTGCTTATTGGAAAAATCACTTACGACAGACCGTACGATTTGCAGATGGCATTGAAACCATTTTAGGATTATCAGATCGAATATTATTGGAAGTTGGACCGGGACAAACCTTGTGCACTTTTGCAAGACAGCATCCGAAGAAGCAAAGCGATCAATTGATTTTGGCTTCTTTAAAACATCCAAAGGAAAAAACACCAGATTTAGTTTTTATATACAAAACACTTGGCCGACTTTGGTTGGAAGGAGTTAAAATTGATTGGAATACGTACAACAGTATCTTCCCATTTCAACGAACGCCTTTACCAACTTATCCTTTTGAAAAACAAAGACATTGGATTGAAGCGAAACCATTGCTTTCCCAGCCGAGCAATGTATTAAATCAGAACGTTATGGAAAACAGAAATAGTGGATTGACCACGCCTTCCAATTTACCAGAAGTGACTAGGAAAGAATTATTGGTTGGAAAAATAAAAGATGTTTTTCATCAACTCAGCGGTATTCCAATTGCTGAAATGAATGAGCATTCGACCTTTTTAGAATTAGGATTCGATTCCCTTTTTCTAACACAAGCTACTTCGAAAATTAAAAAAACGTTTAAAATAAAATTGAGTTTTCGACAACTCTTTGAAGAAGCACCGACGATGAATGATCTGGCAAATTACGTAGATCAGCAGTTGCCTGCAAATGCTTTACAATCGGAATTGGATGCTTTAAATCAACAACAAAAAAATGCCCCGGAAAATATTGTTCCTCCTGTCCAACAGCCACCAGTAGCACCAATGGTTAATCCGGTTGCTCAAATACCAACAGTTCATTCGAATCCTGTAAGTCAGCCAATGCCATTGAATCAACCAAATAATTTGGAAGCGATTCTTCAACGGCAGTTACAAATTATGGAACAACAATTGGCGCTACTTGGTGGACAAAAACAAGTTCAACAAAGTCCAATTAATACAACATCAATTCAACAAAATTTACCAACCACCAGCAACCAATCACGAGCAACCAGTAACGAGCAACCAGCAACTAAAAATCAATCACCAAAATCCGATAGCGGAAAATCTTTCACTCAAGAATATGCCAAGCTTAGCTATGGTCCATGGAAAGCAATAGACAAAAGAAGTCGAGAAGATTTGACCGAAAGGGAAATAAAATACCTCGATGATTTAATTGAACGATATACGACCAGAACAAAAGGCTCTCAAGCCTTGACACAAAAACAACGTTCTCACTTAGCTGACCCCAGATCGATTACAGGTTTTGTAAGATTGTGGAAAGACATGATTTATCAAATAGCAGTGGAGCGATCTAAAGGTTCAAAATTTTGGGATGTTGATGGCAATGAGTATGTCGATTATCGAATGGCATTTGGAATCGCTTTGTTTGGACATACGCCGGACTTTGTTCAAAAAGCAGTTGCGGAACAATTAGAAAAGGGAACGGAGTTAGGTGTGTTGACGCCATTGGCGAATCAAGTGGCTGATCTACTTTGCGAACTTTCTGGTATGGAAAGAGTGACTTTAATGAATACAGGATCAGAAGCGGTATCGGCTGCAGTACGTGCTGCTAGAACGGTGACGGGAAAAGATCGTATCCTTGTTTTTGAAGGAGACTATCATGGTATTTCTGATGAAATGTTGGTTCGATCGGTGAATCGAAATGGTCGTACTTTATCCGTTTCTGCGGCACCTGGGGTTCCTGATTTTTTGGTGGAAAATGTTGTAATTTTAAGTTATGATGATCCAGATGTTTTACAAAAAATAAGAGATTTTGCTCCTGAGTTAGCTGCAGTGATTATTGAGCCGGTACAACCCAATAATCCTCATTTGCAACGAGGCGAATTGTTCCATCAAATTCGAGAAATATGTACTGTTGAAGATGTTGCTTTGATTTTTGATGAGATGATTACTGGTTTCCGCTTGGGAGTAAGAGGAGCGCAAGAGTGGTTTGATATTGAAGTTGATTTAGTGGCTTATGGCAAAATTATATCAGGTGGATTACCAATGGCGGCGGTTGCCGGAAAGTCTCGATTTATGGATGCTTTTGATGGTGGAAGTTGGAACTATGGTGATGACTCTATTCCTGAATCTGATTTAACTTTCTTTGGAGGAACTTTCGTCAAACATCCTTTAAGCTTAGCTGCTTCATTAGCCCTTTTGCAGGAAATAAAAAAACAAGGGCCCGCTTTATATGAAGAGTTGAATGCAAAATCTGCTCGATTTGCCGAAAGGCTTAAAGAATTATTTATTCGCACAAAAGTGCCTTTACAAGTATGTTCGACGGCTTCGATAGTTGCGATAAAATTATTGCAAAAAAATCCTTTAGCCAAGTTGTTCTTTTACTACCTCCGACTAAAAGGAGTCCATTTAATGGAAAAGGCTGGATTGATCTCTACTGCGCACACAGAAGCGGATTTGGATTTTACCTATAAGGTAATCGAAGAAACAATTCGAGAAATGCAAACGGCTGGATTTTTCCCCATCACTGTCGCTGAAGATGCTCCAGATTTAAACGTTGTTTTTTATCCCAATAAAAAGTCAAAGGAGCTTGTTTCACTCAATCAATCGGAAGAAAAAAAAAATATTCCACTCACAGAAGGACAAAAGGAGGTTTGGGTAGAACAAAGATTGGGTGATGGAGCGGCAGCAGCTTACAATCTGTCGAGTAACATCAAATTAGAAGGGGAATTGGTTGTTGAAGATTTACAAAAAGCCTTACAATATTTAGTCGATCGTCATGAAGCTTTAAGGACCACTTATGATGAAACGACCACCACTCAATCTATTCGTGCCCATTGGCCAATGGACTTTCCTTTGATCGATTTATCTGGTTTAAACGAAAGTGAAAAAGACATTCAGTTCCGGAAACTACTTCACGAAGAAGCAGAAAATCCGATGGATGTTTTTGAAGGGCCTTTGTTCCGATCCAAAATTATTCGCTTGTCTAAAGAGGTACATCATTTGTTAATGACGGCTCATCATGGCATTGCAGATGGCTGGTCTTGTGGGGTTTTGGTCAAGGATTTAAGCATCGCTTATTCCGATATTTCTAAAAATAGAAAAGTAGATTTATCTCCTGTAAAACAACTGAGTGATTATGCAAAGGAACATGATGCTAATCGCAATAGTGAAGAACA
This sequence comes from uncultured Saprospiraceae bacterium, assembly GCA_964441245.1. Lineage (GTDB taxonomy): Bacteria > Bacteroidota > Bacteroidia > Chitinophagales > Saprospiraceae > JALZUU01. The sequence goes on from CAYTVR010000071.1 coordinate 7,419, forward strand.
AAAAGAAGCAGAAAATTATTGGGTAGAGCAATTTAAAGATGATATTCCAGTTCTCGATTTTCCGACAGATCGAATTCGTCCTGCCTTGAAAACCTATGATGCGACTTGCGAAAAAACATCGATTGATCATCAATTATTTCAAGAACTAAAACAAGTAGCCACGAAAGAAGGAACCACTTTTTTCGTTATGATGTATGCTGCTTTTCATACGTTTATTCATCGGTTGTCTGGACAGAATGATTTTGTTTTAGGAATCGTTGCAGCAGGTCAATCCATTGCTGGAAATCAAGATGTAGTGACGCATGGAGTGAGTCTATTACCACTAAGAGTTGCGATTGAAGAAGAAGCCTCTTTTTCAAGTCATTTAAAAGAAGTACGTGGAAAAATACTGGATGCTTTTGATCATCAAAATTATACCCTTGGTTCATTGGTCAAAAAACTCAATTTACCTCGAGACTTAAGTCGACAGCCGATCATTTCTGTTCTGTTTAACATGGATTCGGAGATGAGTGAGATGTCTTTCGGTGATTTAAAGATGGAGATGAATCCGATTCCAAGAAATTATGAAACCTTCGATATTTTTATCAATGTAAAACCAACAAGCAAAGGAGTTGATTTTGAATGGACTTATAATAAGGATTTGTTTAAAAAGGAAACCATTCAGCGACGGCTAGAAGAATTTAAAATTTTATTACAAGGAATTGTTGCCCAACCATCGAGTGCCATCAATCGCTTACCGATTTTACCTGAATCAGAAAATCAACAATTGGCCAATTGGCGAGATACAGATGCCACTTTTCCAGATGAATGTTGTATACATGGATTGATTGAAACTCAGGTTGAAAAAACGCCTCATCGTATTGCTGTTGAAAGTCAAGACAAACAATTGACCTATCAAGAATTGAATGAAAGATCTAATCATCTTGCACAATTTTTAGTGAACCAAGGCGTCCGTAGAGGAGATTTTGTTGGAGTATATTTGGATCGATCGGTCAACCTTTTGGTTGGTTTGTTAGCTGTTTTAAAAGCAGGAGGAATTTATGTGCCTTTAGATCCATCTAATCCACCGGACCGATTAAAAGTGATTATAGAAGATGCAGAAGCAGCCATTTTGATTACTGAAAAAAGTATGATGAATGAGTTGCCGAAAGGAGATTGGAATGTTATCGTCATCGAAGAGGTCCGTAAAGAAAAGGGGAATAGAAATGTTCGAAACTTATCCATCGGTTGCCAACCCCAGGATATGGCCTATATCATTTACACCTCTGGATCTACAGGCCGTCCAAAAGGAATTGTGATTCCACACTATGCGGTAGTTGATCACCATTGGGCAGTGATGGATGTGACGGATATCGACAAAAATGTAAGAGTGCTAAGTGTAGCTTCGGTTTCCTTTGATCCTTCGGTACAAGATTTTTTCATGCCGCTATTTATCGGAGGGAGAGTGATCATTGCAAGTCAGGAAGAAAAAGTAGATGGCGTCTTATTAAAGGAAAGAATGGAAAAATCTGGCATCAATTTTATGCAGGCGACTCCGGCGACTTGGCGTATGTTGTTATTGTCTAATTGGAAAGGCAGTACGGACTTAAAAATGATGAGTGTTGGTGAAGCTTTGAACAAAGACTTGTCAGAACAATTGGTTCATCGAAGTAAAGAATTTTGGAATGCTTATGGTCCTTCGGAAACGACAATTTATACTACGTTTAAAAAAATAGAAGGAGATCGATTGGCCACAAAAGTAGATGGTCCATATGAAACGATTGGCTATCCAATCCATAATACGAAGGTTTATGTTTTTGATAAATGGCAGCAACCTGTTCCGATCGGAGTACCCGGCGAATTGTATGTTGGTGGGGTCGGCGTGGCACCTCAAGGTTATTATAAGCGACCGAAATTAAACAAAGAAAAATTTATTCCGAATCCTTTTAATGAAAATGAAATCCTCTATCGTAGTGGTGATCGAGTTCGTTGGTTGGCAGATGGGAATATTGAATTTTTAGGAAGGATGGATCATCAGGTGAAGGTCCGTGGATTCCGAATTGAGTTAGGAGAGATTGAGAGCTTGTTGTCACAGTATGAAGGTGTTGCTGAAAATGTGGTCATTGTACGAGAAGACCAAGTGGATAACAAAAGAATTGTAGCCTATTTAATTTTAAAAGAAGGTTATGAATTAAGTAGCCAAGAACTTAAACAATATTTAAAAGAAAAATTACCGGATTACATGGTGCCTTCTGCATTTGTAACATTGGAGCAATTTCCATTGACGGCAACCTTGAAAATAAACCGAAAAAAATTACCCGCACCAGATTATTCTCGAGATGATTTAGAAACGGGATATGTAGCACCGAGAAATGAAACGGAAAAAGTTTTAGAAAAAATATGGTCTAAATTATTAGGCGTAAAAGAAATTGGAATCCATGATAACTTTTTTGAGTTGGGAGGTCATTCCTTGATTGCGGTGAGCATGATGTCAGAAATTGAAAAACAGTTAGATAAAAAACTCCCATTGGCTTCTCTTCTAGAAAATGCGACGATCAAAAGTATGGCCTATCTTTTAGATAAACGAAATGGGAAACTGAAATACAATTCTTTAGTGCCCATTAAAGCCAGTGGATCTAAGGTGCCCGTGTATTTGATTCATGGTGCAGGACTTCATGTTTTGTTGTTTCAAACTTTGGCTTCGCATATGGATGAGGATCAACCGATTTATGCATTACAAGCGCGTGGATTGGAAGGAGAGGTAGAGCCATTGGATCAAATTGAAGATATTGCCGCTCATTATATTGCTGAAATCATTCAACAAAATCCTGATGGGCCTTATGCATTAGCAGGATATTCTTTTGGAGGATTGATTGCTTTTGAAATGGCCAAACAATTAGAGGCAATGGGCAAAGAGATCGTGATGCTTGGAATGTTTGATACCGTTATTCGAGAACATTTGGCAGGAACCACAGAATCTCAAAGTTATTATCAGCAAATCGCCAAAGCGAGTAAAAAAATGGCTTGGAATTTTTCTTTGATAACACGTAATCCAATTCCAAATTTGAAGTATAAATCTCATGTTTTAAAACGTCGATGGAATCGTTGGAAATGGAATTTGACCAATAATGAAGAGGAAGCATTGAAAGATGAAAATGCAGATCGAATCGCTTTGGTCGATCGGATGAATAAGCATGCTTTTGAATCCTATAAGATGTCTTCTTGGGATGGAAAAATTCATTTGTTCCGAGCCAAAGAACAACGATTTTATTTAGAGGATTTTGAATTTTTAGGATGGAAACCATTTGCCAAGGGAGGCGTAATTGTGCATGAAGTTCCTGGCGATCATTTGACTTTGTTTAATCCACCACATGGTGCAGCATTTGCTAAAATATTACAACAATGTTTGGATGAAAATATTACTACGAATTGCGCTATAGAGCGACCAGTTAAAAAACGAATTTAAAGAAAAGAAAAGTTATTCTTGATTTTTGCGTCGGAGTTATTTCAATCGAAAACGAGTTGAAATTTAGGATAGGTGCTTGAGCAAAAGATATAATTGCTTCGAGGCGCTTATCTTTTAGGGAATTCTATCTTTTTTACAAAATTGCCTTCAGCATGGATTTTCGACACGCTATATTCAAACTCGGCCATTAATTTTCTTGTTTTATACTGTATATACATATTTTTCGATCTATTTTTTGGCATAAGCCTTATCTTTGGCTAAATTTGTCGAATAGTGGAATAACTAAGTCTACCACTTAAACAACCCGTCCATAAAAAATCAATGTGATTTTCCCAAAACTGATTGATCAAAGTGATCTAACAATTAATTTTCCTGATCACGAAAATATTTTGGAAATACCTAATTTACCCGACTACCAACGATTTAAGGCTAACGTTGTAGTATTTTGTAACACTTAAATCTTAATCAATAGGATAGGGAAAATTAGCGATCATGTTCCGCCATTTTGTAAATCAAATTAATTAGTTTACAAAATTTTAAATACACAATCAGAATAAAATCAATGGGTCAGATACTCCTCAAAAATTGTCTCGTCTATATGTTCGTTTTTCTTTCTTTTATGTTTTTTCATAAAGAGAGCTTGGCACAGCTACAAGTTTCTTGGGATAAAGATTTTGGTGGCTCGATCTGGGAAGAGTTGAATACTTCTGCTGAAACACCTGATGGAGGATATATACTCGCTGGATTTTCTTCTTCTGCGGCTAATGATGGAGATGTAACCGATCCCAATCAAGGAGTAGGAGATTATTGGATGATCAAAACGGATTCAGATGGAAATAGTCAATGGGATTCAAGGTTTGGAGGGAATGGTTTAGATCGATGCAATATTATTAAAGTCACAAGTGATGGCGGATTTATTTTAGGTGGTTCTTCAGATTCTGGAATTTCAGGAGACAAATCAGAAGCGTCTAGAGGTTTGGACGATTACTGGGTGGTGAAAACCGATATGAACGGAGTCATGGAATGGGAAAGAACTTTCGGAGGAGATAATCTAGATTTGATGTTCTCTGTAGCTCAGACCAACGATGGTGGATTTGTGTTGGGAGGACATTCATTTTCTGGAATGAGTGGAGATAAGACCGAAGCTAATATTGGGAATTCAGATTTTTGGATTGTAAAAATAGATGCACTTGGAAATTTAGAATGGGATAAAACGATTGGAGGAATAGAGGAAGAAAGATTAAATGATATTCAAGTCGCAGCAGATGGAAATATATTGATCGGTGGTGGATCGCGATCAGATATTGGTGTTGATGTAAGTTTACCTTTAGTTGGAGTCAAAGATTATTGGTTCATAAAAATCAGCGAAACAGATGGATCTATTATTTGGGAACGCCGCTATGGCGGAATGGATGAAGATGAGATTCAAAGTTTTGACCAAACGTCGGATGGAGGTTTTTTACTCGCAGGAGGATCGCGTTCAAATATCTCTGGAGATAAAAGTGAAATGTCGCGAGGGATTGTGGATATGTGGTTGGTGAAAATAGATGCTGCGGGCACTAAAGAATGGGATGCAACTTTTGGAGGCGAATCCTTAGAGAATTGTTACAGCGTAAAACAAAATGCGGTTGGATATTATATTTTGGGTGGATATTCTGGTTCAGGAATTGGAATCGATAAATCAGAATCTAACATTGGTGGCTGGGATTATTGGGTGGTTTATGTAGATGCAATGGGGAATAAGGTTTGGGATAAAACGCTTGGTGGAGATAGCAATGATGTGATGTTTGGGATTTTTGAATCGACAGAAGGAGGCTATGTAATGGCAGGGAGTTCGACCTCTGATGTGAGTGGCGATAAAACAGATCCAACCAAAGGACTCAATGATTTTTGGATGATCAAAACAGTTTGTGATGTTTCTTTTGATATTCCAGATATGACCGTATGTGATGGACAACCAGTGGTGCTCGATGCTTTCAATGGATCGGGATGTGTACAATGTGTTTATGATTGGAGTGATATCGGTGCTGGCGATTCTATTCGAACTATTGTACCTGCAACAGATTTGATGTTGTCACTTACCTTAACGGATGGGGTAGGTTGTAGAAGAGAAGATGACTTTGATATTCAAGTGATTCCCACACCAACAGTTGACCTTGGAAGTGATCTTAGTTTTTGCGAAGGCAATATGACGACCTTAAATGCTCAAAACACAGGACTCGATTTTGATTGGTCTACTGGTGAACAAACACAGATGATTGATATCGATACGGAAGGCACTTATATCGTTACGGTCACGATTGGAAACGGATGTACTGCTGTAGATAGTATGCATTTAGAAGTCTTTCGAAATCCGGTAGTAGACTTGGGTGTAAATATCGGTGCCTGTAGTAATACCAATATTCCCTTTGATGCAGGTAACCCTGGAAGTGATTATTTATGGTCTACTGGAGAAATGGATCGAACGATTTCTTTTGATCCAACAAGTGCAAGTATCGTTTCGGTCACCGTTACCAATTCAGATAATTGTAGTGCTTCTGATATGATTGAAATCACAGATGTAGTGGACTCTCCAATCGCAGATAATGTGACTTCGACTTGTAATTTGACCAACAGTGCCTATATGATTTCCTTTGATGTACTTGGTGGAATTGCGAGTACTTATATGGTATCTTCTCTTACTTCATCGGGGACACTGACCGGTAATCAATTTGTTTCTGATCCCATTCCTAAGGATCAATCGGCTATCTTCAATGTATCTGATGCGAGTGGTTGTCCACCAAATGAAGTGATGGTAAATTTTGGTTGTCCTTGTATGAGCGATGGAGGACAAATAGATTTGACGCCTTTTGAAATCTGTGAGGATACACAGTTGACTGTTGGCTTATCTATGCCTTTTGTAGAGTCGGATGATTTGCTTCAATATATTTTACATGATGGTGATGCCAATACTGTTGGAAATATTTTGTTGACACAAAGTAGTCCTACCTTTTTCTTTCAAGCTGGACTTGATTACGAAACGACTTATTACATCGCTGCTCGTGTAGCCAACAATGATGGCTTTGGCAACTTAGTAGAACAAGATTGTTGTTTGTCAACTTCCGAAGGAGTAGCGGTTACTTTTTATGAAAAACCAGAGGTGCTAATTGATCCTTTGAATGGCACCCAATTGAGCTGTAATCAACCAACATTGATGTTAGCAGGAATACCTATACAACCCAATATGGATTTGGTTTACGAATGGTCTGCGACGAATGGTGGAGTGATCATGGGAGATAATACAACACCGATAATCTCCCTTGAAACAACAGGCACTTATCAATTAATCGTGAACATGCCAACGAGTAATTGTAAAGATACTGCGGTAATTGAAATCACGAGTTTAAATGTTGATTTACCAATTGTAGATCTAGCAAATATTTCTACGCTTACTTGTCAAGACTCTGTGATCATGATTGATGTTGGTAATACTTCTATTGGCCCAGAATTCAACTATTTATGGGAAGGTGGAAATATTGATGGCGCGATCACATTGTTCCCTTCTATTAATGAGACGGGGATTTATGGTCTCACCGTAACCAATACCAGCAACGGCTGTACAAAAAGTAATTTGACGGAAGTCATCGAAAACAAATTTCCCCCAACGATTGAAGCAGGTGAACCTTTGTTTTTATCCTGTGATGAAATGACCGTTGAACTGCAAGGAGTGATTGCACCAATAGGAAGTGATTTTACAATTAGCTGGACGACTGATGATGGAAATATTGTCAATGGAAATTCAACTTCCATGCCTTTGGTAAATCAAGAAGGAACTTATATTTTCTCCGTAACAGATGAAGAAAATGGTTGTACAGCAATAGATGAAGTAGAAGTGAATGCCTATGAAATTCCAACTGCTTTAATTGTAGCCAATAGCGGAACTGAGTTAAACTGTGTCGCTACTTCCTTAGCCCTTTCAGGTACATCTTCTCAGCCAGCAGGTGATTTGGCATTTACATGGACTGCTTCGAATGGTGGAAATATCGTCTCTAATACTGACCTTCCGGAAATAGAAATAAACGCAAGGGGTACTTATACCTTGGAAGTGAGTCTTCCAAATAATCCTTGTATAAATTCAACAACTATTGAGATCACGGCAAGCGCTGACTTACCGCAAGCGATTATCCAAAATGGCGCAATGCTGACTTGCGAAACCGATAAAGTGATTTTAAATACCAACGGGACATCCCAAGGAAGTGAGTTTACCTATCTATGGGAAGGCGGTCTGATTGATGGTTCGATGGACTTTTCACCGGAGATAACAGAAGCGGGTATGTATATTTTGACAGTGACCAATACGACCAATAGTTGTACTGCAATTGCTTCAATGGAAGTCTTGGAAATGGTAGATGAACCTGTAATTGATGCAGGGATGTTGTCCTCTTTATCATGCTCGGAATCGACTGCTCAATTGAGTGGAATACTCTTTAGTCCTTTGTCGAATGTTTCTTTTTTATGGACGACCCTTGACGGAAATATAGTAAGTGGAAGCAATAATATAGATCCAATCGTAGATAAACCAGGGACATATATTTTTGAAGTAAGAAATGAAGATAATGGTTGTGTCGCTACTGATGAGGTCTTGGTTTCTGCAGATCCTAATGGACCTAATGACGCGATGTTTTCCATACTAAATCCAAGCTGTTTTGGCTTAACTGATGGAGCGATTGCGATTGACTCTGTGATTGGTGGAGTAGGGCCTTATCTTTTTTCAATGGATGGATCTTCGTTTTTTGCGGTGGATCAATTTGGTAATTTGGCTTCGGGCAATCATGATTTAGTTGTTCAAGATGCTGATGGATGTGAATGGGCGACTGCTATCGATTTAGTACAACCTCTTCCAATAGAAATATTTATGGAAGACAATCAAACGATTGCATTAGGGGATAGTTTGAAATTGGATGTAGTGGTGAGCGGATTAGTTGATACTTTCTTCTGGAATATAGACACGACTTTATCTTGTGTAAATTGTCTTCAACCAGTCGTTGATCCAACAGAAAATACCAGTTATAATTTAACGGTCATAGATGTCAATGATTGTCAAACCAATGCCCAAGTGAATATTAAGGTGACCAAAGAACGTCTGATCTATATCCCATCTGTCTTTTCTCCTAATGCTGATAGTAGCAATGATCGCTTTACATTGTATGGTGGATTAGGAACGACTCAAATCAATTATCTTCGAATTTACAATCGTTGGGGGGCAGTTATTTTTGAAAATAAAGGATTTTTACTTGGAGAGGAAAGTGAAGGTTGGGATGGATCTTTCAAGAATAGAGAATTAAATAGTGGTGTTTATATTTTTATAGCAGAAGTACTTTTCGCTGACGGCGAAACGATTGAATACAGCGGAGATATCACATTGATGCGCTAGGTCATTTGTATGGAAAGGAGAAAGTGTTTCGTCTCTTTGGGACTTTTTTTCGATAGGCTAGCTAGCGCTTCAATCCTCAAAAATAAATTTGTAAATATTTTGTTATTAAATATCGTTATCAATTGCATCAGGGGCATATCCATCTAACCAAACTTCCTGGCATATTCCACTTTTTACAATTTGGATGGCTGCCTTCAAAATGTCATAGTGTTTTCCATCTTTAACTTGGTAAATGTGATTTTCTTGGCCTGAAATTTCTCTTACAAATTCTAAATTATTTTCACTTACGACTTTATCAATTTCCTCTCTAGTCGTTTTTAGATGAAAAAGTACCATCACTTGATTGTTTAGCATCATGTAAGGCTTTTCTTTTTTATCGTTCATGAATGCGCCATAATATCGGACTGATTGATTGTTTTCCAAAAGTTCGTCTAGTTTCTGAAGATTTTCCAGGGTCCTTAATTTCCTCTTTTTAAAGTAAATCCGTTGGATGGATGCATCTTGAGGTTCAAAGGATGCTCCAAGTTTAACTATTTCCTGAATCAAAGCATTCGACTCTCCATTGATTTGAGTATGATGATGAAAAATAATTCCTCGCTCTTTTAAATTTTTTCGATATTCTTTTTTGTAATAAGATGCTGACTGGTAATATTCTTTTTGCCATCGACAGGAACTGAGAAAAAACAACAACAATAAACAAATGGATATCAATTTTTTCATATTTGATAAAAATTTTAAATTGGGGAAGTGTTAAAACGTATTTTGAATAACGTGAGTTCGGAGTTCCTTCGTAGTCAATTTACAAGATTTAGGTTGTGAAAGCAAACTAGGTTTCAAATTAATTTATAGTTGAAATATTTTTAGTTATTCTTTCATCGCTACTAAACTTGCTAAGAAATTCGTAAAAGCATGTTAAAGCGAACGATGTCTAGTATGTACTGCTGGCACTTGTACTCTAGGAGGTGTCTTCGCCTCAAATAATTAACTCAATTTTGAACAAAAAATTGGATACACTGATCAAAAGAAACAATAGTAATTATTCTATTTTTCAACTACAATCCATTCACTATGAATCACCTCGCCTCGATCATCCAAAATATTAATTAGGTAAATATCATCTTCTAGTCCATATGCTTGGACACTAGGTTCATCTTTAGAAATATTTTGTTCTAAAATTTTTTCTCCATCAAGGCTAAATAATTGCACAACAGCTTGTGTGTTCTTTTGATTCAACGTCACTTGAAAGTTATCAGTAATAATGCTAGGGAAGACAGAAATTTTGTCAATAGACTTTTTTGTTTCTCTGCTTTTTTCCAAAAAATTGTCGATTTGAAAATCGTTGACACTAGTTTGAGCATTGATCATAAAAGAGAAGGCGAGAAAATGGATAAGAACTAAAAATATTTTTTTCATGACAAGGTAATAATGGGTGATAATTTTGTGTGAAGTTCGATACTAAGACGCGGTAGCTATCGATATTCCATAAAAATGGAAGTACTATTTTTTATATTTTTATTTTAAAATGTATAAACGGTTAGAAATTAATTTTTTACGAAAGTATAAACGCACCCTAAAACAGAAGGGAAGGAGCATGATGAGGATACAAAAATGATGCTAGAAAGGAATTGAAAATATCCGAATGTAGGAAGCTCCATTTTCAATGGATTCAGAATGAGCATAAAAAAGTCGGAAACTGATAACAATTTCCGACGATCAAGATCGATGATTTTCGATGAAAATCGAGTAATATCTTATTTTGTACTAAGTACCAATCGTTTTGTATAAATGACTTTTTGCTGACTCCATACATTTAAGATGTATAAACTATCTGAAAGACCATTCATAGAAAACGTATGAGTGCCTGAGGTCAATCTTTGATCAATTATTTTTTTACCATCAAGATTATGAACCTGTAGTCGAGCATCCATATTCGCTTCATTAAATTGCACTGTCAATACATCTTGAAGGATATTGGAAGAGATATTTAAGTCAATTTTAGGTTTTGAAAATATGTTGTTATTACTTGTAGTTGAATTGGCGCAAAGCCACAAATAAGCATCTGGAAATTCACGTGCCCAGAACCATTCACTATGCGCGCCATCTTGATGAATGTGCACATTAATTTCTGAAGAATTAAAACCAGCATTGATTAAAGTCGTATTCATTTCTTCTACATCATCGACTACTGAGCCACCATCTTCTTGTTCGCTCGCCATTAAATAAAATTTCATGTTATGTTCTTTCCCTGTATTGCTTACATGACTGTAAGCTTGATCCGAAAACCAAAAGGACGGAGAGAAAACCCCCGCTTTGCTAAATACATCTTGATGTTCTATAGCAGCATACATGGATAGTAAACCACCTAAAGAACTGCCCATGATCCCCGTATGATTTCGATCAGTGTACGTTCGATAATTAGCATCTATAAATGGTTTAAGTGTTTCTACAATAAAGTTGACATATGGTTCTGCATTTCCTCCACCATAATTGGGATGTGACCAAGGCGTATATTCCTCAAGTCGATCTGCTCCACCATTATTGATACCGACAATGATAGCTCCATTATCTCCAAAATCAAATAAGGAATTTAGGGATTCATCCACTTCCCATTCACCAGAGAAACTGGTATAGGCATCAAATAAATTTTGTCCATCTTGCATGTAAATGACCGGATAATTTTTATTAGAATTATTATAGTCAGGAGGTAGATAAATCCAAATAGTTCGATAACGATCCAATTGTGGAATATAAAAATTATTGTTCACCAATTGTACATTATAAGTAGCTGTACTTTGTCCTCCACCAGGAGCACCTTGATCTTCCCAGCTTAAAATCGGAATGCTAACAGCACTAGGCGATCCGTCATAATTGAAAGTATGATTGGCTTGGAAATTTCCGTTTTCATCACCTTCTACAGTAGCCCAAGTTCCTCTAGTAAACTTAAATTCTATTAATCCAGGATTAGGATTAATGGTAATGCTAAAGGTATTGTCACCATTATTACTTAAAATATAATCGGTATTTCCCTCGGCCCAATTGTTGAAATTTCCAGCTACAAAAATATCATCGCCAACTGGTGAATTATTTGGAATAGCGTTGACATTAATGGTAAGTTGCGCACTAATTGGACTGCTGAAGCAAATGAAAAATAGAAAAAAGATAAATGACTTTTGCATGATTTTTGATTAATGGCCAACTAAATTTATTCGGAAAAGATAATCGTAGACCCAATAAATTCGATTAGCAAATTTGATTGACTATTTTGGTAATGATCAAATAATAACATCCCAAATCAGAAATTTATTAATTGTCTATTACTAAAAAGAGTGCAAAGAAAAAGGACAGTTCTGAGAACTGCCCTATTATTTTAAAGTTTAACGTTTTCTTATTAATGGTACACCGGAATTATTTGGTGTTTTAAACGCTAAGAACACTATTCCTAACTAGAAAGATGTTCATTTTTCTTCACGAAGGTCTACATATTTTAAATGGTGACTAAGCCTTTTTACGATTTTGTACCGTACTGATCACTTGCTTGATTCCCTTGACGGTAAACAATAAAGCTTCATCCATATCATCCCATGAGACAATAGGTTTAGCATTACGCGGAAGCGCTTGTAACTTCGCAAATTCGGTTTGTGTCCAATCGCAGGCTTTTAAAATAATGGGAACGACAATGGCGTCTTTTTTCTCATGTCGTTCTAAAGCCGTTTTTATTTCTACCTCAAAAATATATCGAGAAGCTAAAAAACGAGGACTGACCAAAAGCAAAATAATATCTGCTGTATTCAATTCGGATTTAATGGCATCGTCCCATTCATCTCCTGCTTGAATTTCACGGTCATTCCAAACCGTAATGGCTGGATGTCGTTTTACCATGGCTAAGTGTACATCCAACTCTTCTCTCAATTCTTCATCTTTGTGAGCATATGATGTAAAGACTGTTACCGGAATGTTATCGTCAAACATAATTTAGAATTTTTTATTATTTAATGGTCCGAGCTTTAATGAATCCTTCTAAATCGAAGTCAGGTGTTCCTGTTCCGATTGGTTTGTCAAATGCTGCTGGGAAATGTTTTCCTACCAATTCTTTCTTAGCAGCAGCAGCACCAATTTTCATTAAGGTCTCGCAGTTTTCACCTGCGGACATTTCATACAAAGATTTTGGATCAATATCTGGAAAGCCCCATTTGGATACATTTTCTTTACTCAGTTTAGCATCGTATCTCACGTAGTGCAATGTCGGTTCTGGAGCGAGCAAATCTTTTTTCAAATTACCCATTTCAGAATCAATAACGACTGAGGTGGGACTGTTGGAAAGGAATTGTAGCATCATTTGATTCATATCACCTGCATCTCTCATCAACATGGAAATGACATCTCCAGCCCAATCCCAAAGTTTATTATCTGTTACATCTTCCAATTTTTCTTTGATGTCCCAATAGCCAGTTCCTACTGATGCCAAAAGTAATTGGGATTCTCCTTTTTTCCAATGGAATGGAAATCCATTTAAGGTTGCCATTAAGAGGAGTAATAAAGATGGATTGTTATACATGCTCACACCTCCATCGACAAATGCCCCCTTTTGTCCATCTCCAATATCAAAAACCTCTGGTTTAAAATAAGTTGGTGCAGCTGAACTAGCCCGAATAGCATTCTTTAATAAAATGTTTTTATTGTATTTATAGAACTTAGCTTTAGGGTGATTGATGAGTGGCCAAGTACTTTTGGTGTCGGCTCGTTTGGTTACGATACACAATCCTGTTTTGATTTTATCACTTGCAAAAGAGATATCTCCGAATACGTTATCTAGTTCTTTTTCTAAAGTACTCACTTTGAATTTTGCACTCAAGCGTTTAAAAATACTTCGCTTTTGCCCAAAAATTTTATCACCCAATTTGAGATATAGTTTTTTTATTTCTCCGACTTCCATTCCAATGGCGAGTCCTCCAGCAATGATAGAACCGGTACTCGTTCCTCCGATAAGATCAAAATAATCGGATAATCTCATGTGTGGACTTTTGTGTCTTCGTCGGAGGATGGATTCTAATTTTTCAAGGTATCCAATGGTAATCGCTCCCCGGATACCTCCTCCATCAAGGGCAAGAATTCGTTTTGGAGAATCTTCTTTTAGTCGGTCAATTAAAGGCATGTTTTCTTAGGTTTTATTTTGAAATAATAATAATCAATTGTGGCTAAAATATAGCCTTGTTTTTACGAAAATTGAATTTAAAATTTAAGCTGTTGTCTCTTCTTCTTCAGCTGCTTCTTCCTCGTTCACTTGTGCTTGTGTTTTTACCCAAGTTTCATTTTCAGAACTCATGATGGCTTCTGCGCGAGCTACCAACATTTGCAGTGAATGATTTTTTTGATAAGGACCAGATTTGGTTAAGAAAAATAATTTTTCTCTTTGTAGTTGTTCTGATGTCATTCGGTAAGTCAACCAATTTTCTTGAAATTTATAGAGCGTACTTGCCCCTTCAAAAAGCGCAATTAAAACGCCTCCAAAACCAACGGCCATTTTTAACCAAGTAGTGCCATCAGTAATTAAGCCGGTAAGAAAAGGAATACACACGGAGATAAGGATTATGCTAAACCGGAGCGTATTATAACGTTTTTTATTGATGGCACTTTTTCGGTTATACCAGTCGATTTGATTGTCTAGTCTGTCTTTTAAATAGTCTTCAATGGTCATAGTTGGTAAGTTGATTGTTTTCAATTTTTTGGGAAAAGATTAAAGATCAGTTCAAATGAAAAGGATGGTCTATCTAAAATAGAAGTTACAATTTGATTGAAATGTTTTTAGAACATTTCATATTTGATTTCAGATCGCTTGATTTTCATAGGAAAATGTTAAACATGCTCTAAGAATAATTTGCTAAAACTAATACTAAAATATCTTTGAAATAGATTATATTTAGTTTTAATTTAAATAACTTCTTTATTAAAAGTAATAAAAATATTAAGTTTTTAATACTTTCATTGAGGCTTATTGAAGTAGAAAATTCAAAAATTAACTATTTTTGATCATCCAGAATTAAATTATTACTATGATTAGACAGGATTATTTTTTATCCTTAGTATTACCAATACTAAAGATGAAGGGACAAAGGTATAAGAAATTTAAAAAAATATTAGCTCGAAAGGCTCTAAAAGGGGAAGAAATCATAACGATTACAAGTGATGGTATAGAGACTTTTAATCGAGCAAATACTGGAGATTATATTGTGAAAAACCAAACAGAAGCGGGTGAATTATATATCGTTCCTAAAAGTAAATTTGAAAAACGATATGAGTTTTTAGTGGATAAAGAAAATGGGTTTTCTGAATATAACCCTTCCGGGCAAATTTTTGCGATTGAAGTGAATAAGGAAAATTTAAAATTATTGGAGCAACCCACGCAATTTAAATTTATAGCTCCATGGGGAGAAAATATGGTGGTGAAAGAAAATGATTTTTTAGCAGTCCCTTTGGATCATAGTGAAGTCTATCGTATCGCAAGACAAGAGTTTTTTCAAACATATCAATTAGATGAATAAGTGTTTTTCTAAAATTATTTCAAACCAAAATTAAATCAATGAAACAACCTGCGAATATCTTTATTTCTTATGCTCATAAAGATGAAGAATATAAAGATAAATTGTACAATCATTTAAGTGGATTACGAAACTCTGGCTTTATTAATGATTGGAATGACCGACAAATTTTACCTGGACAAGAATGGGATGATCAAATCAAAGGGAACCTAGAAGCAGCTGACATTATCATATTTTTAGTCAGTTCTGATTTTATGGCTTCTAATTATATCAATGATAATGAGATCGCTAACTCCATGCAGCGTCATGCAAATGGTGAAGTTTTGATCGTACCAGTGGTCATTCGTCCATGCGATTTACCAAGTCTTTCTATTTCTAAATTTCAAGCTTTACCTAAAAATGCACAGCCAATTTCTACATGGCCCAATGAAGATGAAGCCTTTCTTGATGTAGTGAACCAATTAAAAAGATTGATTGCTCCACCTTCCGCCCCTGCAGTTGGAGCAACCGCAGCAGCAATTTCTCCTCAGGTAAATATTCATACCCCTCCTCCAGTAAATCCCCCAGCTGCTCCTACTTCTAGCAGCGCTGATATTATTAAAGAATGTAAAGAACTTGTTGCTAAAGGAAAACCTGATAAAGCGATTAAAAAATTGTTACCTATCAGTCAAGAAATTGATGAAGATATTCATACTCAATTCATAATGCTTTCTGGCAGGTTAGAATCACTCAAGAAAAATTCTATGATGGGAACCATCTCGGAAAGTGGGGCAAACACAACTCGATCTCAAATTACTTATGCCTTGCTACAAGTAATGGGGGACTTAGAAGATGAATTATAAAACAAAATTTTATCTGGTATAATAGTTGACCTATTTTATGTGAGAAGTATTGTTATAAACGATCACTAAACGGATTCAACACAAATATGTTTTCAGAAAAACCATAATGTTGACAACGATTTCTAGGATTGGTCTCAATCCTCACAAATAAACAAAATTGGTCGATGAGTGGAATCTCATCGGCTTTTTTGTTTAAGACACTTCAGAAATAATAATCTAATTTATCCATACAATCTAAATGTCGATCCTTGGCTATTGTTGATAGCCATATGGTATAGTTATTGATTTATATATTTTACTTATAAAAGGTAGCCATTAATTTTATTCCTATAACGAACTAATATTAGGCAAGCTAAAGCATTTTGGCTTACTGTATTTCTATTTGTATTAGAAATGCAAGGTCCAATTTATGTTCATAAGTGACGATATGATTTGTAGTTTAAGTATCTGATAATCAATGGTTTAAACTAGAATACTATGAAAAGAACAAACTATTAAGACCCACAAATTTTTTACATGGACATAATGTCTACTAAAAGCAAACAGAGAAACAAACTAACCCGTGTTCAATTCAAATCTGAACACTACCCACCTCTAAAAGAATTTCGACATTCTTCTAGAGGTATCCTTATTTTTAAAAAAAATAATTTTTATTCAATAATATTTTTTTTATTTGCCTTTCTTCCAAATAACTCTATTTTTTCTCAAGATTGTGATAGTGATGGCGTATTGAATGTAGATGACCTTTGCGAATGTGATCTTCCTCTAGGCGCCGTTAATGAATATGGCTGTGAATTCCCAATAAATTGCGATTTGATAGAACCTGCTGATCTTAATTTTACCCCAAGTGGTTTGAATGGAACTGCTGGTTATATCACCCTTTATATCCTAACTGATTCAGTCGGTATTATATTAGACACCAGTTCAGCTCCCGGATTTAGTGCCGTAGGTGATGGAAAATATATAATCGTTGCAATTGATTATGAAGATGATGCATCTTTAGCAAATTTGGTGATTAATGATAGCCTAAAACATGTTACCGCTAATTGTTATGAATTATCCAATGCGGTTACTTATAGAATTTGCCCAACAGAAATTTGTAATGATGGAATTGATAACGATGAAGATGGAAATACCGATTGTGCTGATTCAGATTGCCCAGTACCAAGCCCAACAGCATCTGCGAATACACCACTTTGTGTAGGTGATAATCTAGCTTTTGATGAAATGAGTGCTGACCCAAATATTGTTCAATGGGATTGGAGTGGCCCTGGTGGATTTTCTGCTAGTAATACAAAAACTGTTGGTATTGGTAGTGTTTCTCTTAGTCGAGCTGGAACTTATACGGTCACAGTCACCTCATCCAATGGATGTACAGCTACTTCAACGGTGGATGTTGTAGTAAACTCATTACCTACAGCAACAGCTGGTAGCAATGGTCCAATTTGTATAGGCACAGATTTAGACCTTACGGAAACGGGAGGAGATGGAACAGGTTGGTCCTGGAGCGGCCCCAATAGTTTTACATCAAGTGTACAAAATCCGTCGATATTAGGAGCGACAGCTTTAGCATCGGGTTCTTATACAGTTACAGTAACAGATGGGAATAATTGTACGAGTACTTCGTCCGTTAGTGTAACGGTAAATGCTTCACCAACAGCGACAGCAGGTAGCAATGGTCCAATATGTATAGGCACAGATTTAGACCTTACGGAAACGGGAGGAGACGGAACAGGTTGGTCCTGGAGTGGTCCCAATAGTTTTACATCAAGTGTACAAAATCCGTCGATATTAGGAGCGACAGCTT
>CAYTVR010000071.1:25561-29480 GCA_964441245.1 uncultured Saprospiraceae bacterium
CAGATTTAGACCTTACGGAAACGGGAGGAGACGGAACAGGTTGGTCCTGGAGTGGCCCCAATAGTTTTACATCAAGTGTACAAAATCCGACGATATTAGGAGCGACAAGTCTGGCCGCAGGTTCTTATACGGTTACAATAACAGATAGTAATACTTGTACGGCTATTTCAAGTGTGAATGTTGTTATAAATAAAGAGCCAATTGCTAATTTAGGCAGTAATGGACCCATTTGTGAAGGAGATGATTTGAACCTTACGGAAACAGGAATAGATGCTGTACTTTGGTCTTGGAGTGGTCCAAACAGTTTTACATCAAGTATACAAAACCCAATAATAAGTGGTGCTACGACCATTGCAACAGGAACTTATACTGTAACCATTACCGATGCGAATAATTGTACCTCTGTCACAACTATTGATGCAACTGTAACTGATTTACCAACGGTTACATTAGATTTACCAATCACAGAAACTTGTGAAACAGATACAATAGCTTTAGGTGGAGAAAGTCCTCCGGGAATTAACTATAGTGGAACAGGAGTTTTTGGTACTTTTTTCGATGCTACCGTAGCCGGACCTGGAACACATACGATCACTTATACTTATAGCGACATCAATGGCTGTATCAATACCGCCACAGATGATATCACCGTTTATTCAACACCATCAATCACAAATGCTGTAGGAGTTTCACTAAGTTCTTGTAGTGGAACAGATGGATCTATAACGATAACAGCGGTAGCTGGAGCAGGTGGTTTGGAATATAGAATAAATGGAGGCACTTGGCAGAGTAGCAATACATTCAATGGACTAAGTGCTGGAAGTTATATTGTAGAAATTCAAAATGATAATGGATCTTGTATAGTAATGGATACTAATCCTGTAGTCTTAACAGATCCAGGGCCTCCAACTGCAGAAATAACGATTCCAACTGCTGTATGTCAAGGAGTCTCAACTAGTTTTATAGCAACAGATGCCGGTGTCGGTGCAACTTACTCCTGGGACTTTGGGAGTGGAGCAGTACCTGCAACAGCAACAGGAATCGGACCTCACAATATTAGTTATAGCACAGCGGGGAGTAAATCGATTAACCTAAATGTAACCGCGACTACAGGTTGTATTGCGACTGATTCAGAGCCATATACTGTCTATGCTTTACCAGTGGTAGATCTATCTCTAGGAGACACCGAAGCTTGTATTGTAGAAGTTTTTACAGCATTAAGTGGAGGAAATCCATCAGGTGGAACGTACACAGGTACCGGCGTAACAGGAACTAATTTTAATGCTGCTGTAGCAGGAGTAGGAACACATCAGATTACCTATACATACACAGACGCAAATGGATGTATCAACACAGCAACTGATGATATAGAAGTCTATGCTTTACCAGCTCTTACTGTTACACTTGCCGATGATGCAGCCTGTATTGATGAATCTAGTTTCAATTTAGCAGGAGGTTTACCTGCAATAGGAACCTACACAGGGCCAGGAGTTACTGGCGGTATCACTTTTGATCCAGCTACTGCAGGTCTTGGATCTCATACCATTACTTATACGATTACAGACCCCATTACAGGTTGTATGAATTCGGCTACAGATATTCTTACCGTCCATAATTTACCGGTAGTTTCTTTGACTCTTGGAACAGATGAAACATGCATAGATGCAACAAATGTTGCTTTAACTGGAGGAAGTCCTGCAACAGGAACTTACAGTGGAGCTCATGTTAATGGAGTAACTGAATTATTTGATGTATCGGCAGCAGGCATTGGAAAACATGAAATCATTTATACTTATACAGATGCAAATGGTTGTACTAATGTTGCAACAGATAGCATAGAAGTATTTGCCTTACCGTCTGTTACACTAACGCTAGGTGTAGATGAGGCTTGCCAAAATGGAGCTAGTATCACTTTATCTGGCGGAAGCCCATCCACTGGTACCTATAGTGGTCCTTTTGTAAATAGTGGAACGGGAATTTTTGATGTAGTAGCTGCAGGAGTAGGACCCCATCAAGTAACTTATACTTATACAGATGCAAATGGATGTATTAATTCCGCAACTGATGATATAATCGTGCATGCTTTACCAAGTGTTACATTAACATTAGGTGATGTGGCTGCTTGTTTAGATGAATCTACCGTTTCCTTAAGTGGTGGAAATCCATCAGGAGGAACTTATAGTGGTACGTTCGTAAATGGAGTAACCGAATTGTTTGATGTAGCGACTGCGGGAGTAGGAACGCATAGCGTGACTTATACTTATACAGATGCAAACGGATGTGTTAATACTGCAACAGATGATATAATTGTCTATGGTTATCCAGCAATTAATTCTACCGTAGATGTAAATCCAACAACCTGTACTGGATCAGATGGTTCCATTATGATAAATGCTTCTGGTGGAAGTGGAAGCTTTGAATATCGAGTGAATGGAGGGACGTGGCAAAGCAGCAATGTTTTCGGAAGCTTAACTGCAGGACCCTATAATTTTGACATTAGAAATGATAATGGAACCTGTTCGACCACTTATGGATCGAATCCGGTGGTACTATCTGATCCAGGATTTGGGCTATCAGTAATGATCAATATTACAACTGATTATCTCGGATACGATATAAGTTGTTATGGATTTGCCGATGCAAGTGCAACAGCTGTTGCCAGTAATGGAACAGGTCCTTATACCTATGCATGGAGTAATGGGCAAAGCGGAGAAGACTTGGTGGATGTACCAGCCGGCACTTACTTTGTTACTGTTACAGATGCCATATCATGTGAAACCATAGAGAGCATAGAGATTACACAACCAGATGAAATGCGAGCTAATGCCGTTGTTACGAATGTAAGTTGTTATGGGGGATCGGATGGAGAGATTGATGTAAACGTTACTGGAGGTGTAAATGCTTTTACTTATTCTTGGGATGATTTGGGTACAGAAGCTTTTTATGCCTTTGATAATAATCCTTGGGATCAAACTGGAAATGGCAATCATCCCTATCAGTTTGAAGGAACCTTACAATATTCAACAGATAGAATTTTAGGCTCTCATTCATTTGATTTTGATGGAGGAACCAGAATTTGGTTAGAAGATCAAAGTGGAGGATTTATGAATGAGCCTTTTAGGTATAGAACGGTACTGATGTGGATCAAACCTTCAGATCTTTTAGGACAAGAAATGTTATTTGAAGAAGGAGACGGTTGGTTAGGTAGCGGTATTGCCATTCGTTTGAATGGTGGAAATTTAGAAGGAATTGTAAGAAGTTGGGGAGGGGTAGCCAATGCAGCTTCAATACCTTTAGACCCTTTAGATCCAGATGGTTGGTATCAAGTAGGTTTTGTCTATGATGATGGCGATTTTTCATTGGTGCTGAATGGGGTCTTAGGACCAACCGTAAATTCTACTTTTGGAGAAATTGAAGCAGTCGTTTCTGAAAGTGGATTAGGTGGTTCCTTATTTTCAAGTGCATTCCAAAATGGCTTCGCTGGTGAACCTGTTCAGTATTATGAAGGCTTAATGGATAATGTAAGTTATCATACCGAAGCACTTACCCAAGAAAATATATCTGATGTCTTTGATGATGATGGAGATAGAGAAGGATTACCTGCAGGAGTTTATGATGTATTAATCACCGACTTTAATGGTTGTGATACCACTATTCAAGTAACCATTACGCAACCAGATTCTTTATATTTAGATACCATACCAACAGAAGTCAGTTGTTTTGGAGGAAGTGATGGACAGATTGATATTGTAGTGAATGGAGGTACAGCACCTTTTACATATGATTGGTTACATGGTCCAACTTCTGAAGATGTGACTGGTTTATCTATGGGAACTTATCATGTAACAGTAACAGACTTTAATAATTGTACTGCCGAGACGTCGGTCACGATAATTCAACCTGAAGAGCTGACCTTAAA